>JAPLUS010000053.1 GCA_026397495.1 Candidatus Zixiibacteriota bacterium
AACCCCTTCAATGATACCGGGAAACCTGCCTAATCAGGTGAGCCAGGATGCCAATGCGGGTTTGCTTCCCCTGAATCTGAGTTTGAATGATCTGAATTCACGGCTCTTGCTGAATAATATTGTTCCTGATCCGGCGAATTATGCCGAGGGAAGCAAAGGAATTGTCGCCAAAACAGATAATAAAGGACAGACTTTCAATCTCTTGAATAAAACATCAGAAGACCTTCTGGGTTTCAATACTGAACCGCAGGATATGGCCATCAAACCTATATTGTTTAAGACCAACCTTACCAAGACATTAAATAGGCCGGACAGCAGAAGTTCCCTGCAGTCTTTGACGGCCAATCTCAATATCAAGGAAACAGAAATTTATTCCAAAAATTCGGATGGTGTGTTTTCTATTGAAGACCATACTCCAAAGGGGGCTTTTCTTTTGAAAGATATTCCCTTTAAATATGAGGCATATCCTCAGTTAAAGGTCGCCATAGATGGCAAGTCGGAAAAGCAGAACCCTGTTAAGGTTTCAGTTAATTCTTCCCCGATCCTGCAGGTGATAGCTATTGGGCAATCTGCCGATGGTAAGCCTGTCCAGGGTGATCCGGGGGAGGCCAATCCACAACGTCCCGCCATACAGGCCGGCCCCGATACAACCGCCTCAGACCTGTTGGATGTTGTCGATGCCGCCAAGAATAATAATGATAAAATTGCTCATATAGCCACAAATGATCTGACCAAGGCCGGTAATACCATTGCCAAAGAAAATGCCGCGCCGGTCAGATTTATTCTACCATCCGATATCCACAAGGCCGACCTGAAGAATGGTCAGACGATTATTATCAAAATGGAGCCGGAGAATCTGGGCCATATCCGTCTGACGCTTTCCAGCCAGCACGACTCTATCTGTGGCCGGATGGTGGTTGATAATTTGGCCGCTCGCTCGGCGGTTGAGGCCAATCTTGGCAATCTTTATGACCAGCTGGCCAAGCAGGGGATAAAACTTGACGCCTTTCAGGTCTCTCTTGGCAACGGACAGGCCGAATATGAATTTACGCAAAATAAAATGGCTGAAGATTCAAGGCGTCAGTCGAGCTGGAAAAAGAATCATGATATAATAAGTGGACCGGTTCAAAAGGGTGAGAATAGTACCCGTAACCGAATGTATGTCGGAGCGACCGGCGTTAACTGGGTAATATAGGAGGAAAATATGGGAATCATATCACCGATAGGCACTGATGTAAATAGTACACAGACAACTGCCGGAACGAAAGATATATTGGGCAAGGATGCTTTTCTAAAACTGTTGATTACCAAGCTTACCAATCAGGACCCGCTTAATCCGATGGAGGATGCGGCCTTTACGGCCGAGCTGGCCCAATTTTCATCTCTGGAGCAACTGCAGAAGCTCAATACGGCAATGGAGACTTCACAACAGTGGGATTATATGCAGACGCAGACCATCAATAATACGATGGCGACTTCTTTGATTGGAAGGGAAGTGAAAGCGAACTACAACGGCATCTATCTCGACGAGGATAATCTTCCTTCAGTGAATTTTAGCACTACTGAATTCGCCAAGAGTGTCAAGGTGGAAATAATGAATAGTGAGGGAACCGTCGTTCGGACAATTATGCAAGAGGATGTTCCGGCCGGGGCCGCCTCGGCTGTGTGGGATGGAAATGATGAATATGGCAATAGGCTCAAATCCGGCTATTATACGGTCAATATTTCAGCCAAGAATTCCAAGGGGACAGATATTTTGCCTTCAACTTTCATAAAAGGTAAAGTTTCCGGAGTGGTGTATCGTGAGGGTTCGGCCTATCTGCAGATAAATGGGATGGAAATCCCGTTAAGCGATGTTAGCACAGTGAGTGAAGCATGAGCACAAGGAGATATTAGATATGCGCGTGGAAAATTTTAATAGAGAAGTCAAGTTGCTGGACATTGTCAATGGCGGCAAGGCCAATCCCGAAGTTCGTTCGCATCAGACAGAAAAGACATTTAAGAATATGTTTTCACAGGAATTGGCGGCCACTAATCAGATCAATTTTTCCAAGCATGCCCGCGAGCGGCTTTATTCCCGAGGGATAGAGCTTTCAGAGAGTAAATTGACGCAGCTCTCGCAGGCGATTGATAAGGCGGCCGTAAAAGGTTCAAAAGATACGCTGATTCTTGATGATTTCGCAGCTTATGTAGTCTCCGTGCCCAACCGGACGGTCATTACGGCTTTCGGTCGGGAAAATCTTCGCGAAGGTGTTTTCACTTCTATTGATTCGGCTATAATTCTATGAATATGAATATCGAAACAATAAACATTAACAAGGGCTGGACTCCGTATTCGGACGGAGAGGCCTTACTAAAGAGTAAGGAGGATGTACTCTTATGATGGCATCATTATTTGCGGGAGTTTCGGGATTACGAAACCATCAAATCAGAATGAATGTGATTGGCAATAATATTGCCAATGTCAATACGATCGGGTTCAAACCGGGTCGTGTAACTTTCCAGGAAGCCCTGGTGCAAACCTATAAAGGCGCCGGACGGCCTTCGGCCATCTCGGGCGGAACCAATCCGATTCAGCTTGGTCTGGGTATGACGGTATCAACCATTGATAACCTGTTCCAGCAAGGAGGCCTTGAAACAACCGGACAGATTACCGATATGGCGATTCAAGGATCGGGATTCTTTGTCCTCTCTGATGGAACCGGACGGTACTACTCGCGGGCCGGCTCCTTTGGATTTGACGCTAATTCCAATCTTGTCGATCCCTCCACCGGTCTTTTCGTTCAGGGGAGAATGGCTGATGCCAATGGTAATATTCTATCCACGGCCGGCGTTGGCAATATAACGATGCCTTTCGGCCAGCAGGACCCGGCCCGCCCAACATCAACTATTACTTTAGGCAATAACCTTAATTCGGTAGCAACCGATTCGGCGGCTACTTTGATGTCTCCCGGAGGAACCAATATTGATACTGTAACCGGCACCGCCACTAATGGCGCTGGGGGTACCCATACTTTGACAATTGCCGGGGACCAAGCAACCAATTCCATATATACCGGTGCGTGTGCTGTGCCGTTGGAGGGGAGTAGGTCCCTAAGTTACTACGGCGTTACTGGTGAAGGCGTAGACAATTTTACATTATCCCGCGATAATGGCACTAATGTCAATATTGTCTCAGACTTGACTGTAGATTCGACTATTAATGCCTTAATCAACGCTATTAATCAGATTAGCGGTGTTAGGGCTGAATTAACGCCTGCGGGACAGATAAAATTGACAAGAACGCGGGCCGGTGAAGGCGGTGAGTATAACATTGTATCATC
>JAPLUS010000187.1 GCA_026397495.1 Candidatus Zixiibacteriota bacterium
GTCACCTTCGATAATGCTTTCGTTATTCGCGGCATGAAGATTATAGCTGGGAATAAAGGGCATTTTGTCTCAATGCCGAGTCGAAAGCGGCCTGATGGGACTCATCAGGATGTGGCTCATCCGGTAAACAATGAAACCAGACGGCTTATAGAGGAGAAGGTTTTGGCCGCTTATGAAGCGGAACTAAAAACCAAGAGCGCAGTATAGGCAAAAAATAACTGGGGTGTCGTCAAGCGGTAAGACACAAGCCTTTGGAGCTTGGATTCCCAGGTTCGAATCCTGGCACCCCAGCCAAAATTTGCAAGTGATATTTTGATAAGAATAACTGACTTCAGAACAAATCATATATAGAGGCAATCAGAAAATATTTATGTCAGACTTAAAATTAATCGGCGGCAATTCCAATCTTCCCCTGGCGCGAAAAATCGCTAAATATATTGGTGTGGGACTAGCCGCCTGTGAGATAAAGAGATTTTCCGATGGCGAAATATTTGTGCAAATAAATGAAAATATCAGGGGGGCGGATGTTTTTATTATCCAATCGACGAATGCCCCGGCCGAAAACATATTGGAGCTTTTAATCCTGGTGGAGGCTGCCCGACGGGCCTCAGCTTCACGCATTACCGCCGTTATACCCTATTACGGGTATGGTCGGCAGGACCGTAAGGATCGACCGCGGGTGGCTATCTCGGCCAAACTCATAGCCAATCTTATTACAACTGCCGGGGCTAATCGTGTTATCACTATGGATTTGCACGCCGCTCAAATACAAGGATTCTTCGACATTCCTCATGACCACCTGTTTTCCTCTCGTTTCTTCAACGAATATCTTGCCGGCCTGAAAATTGATTCGCCGGTGGTAGTTTCTCCTGATGTCGGCTCGATTAAGATGGTAAGAGCTTTTGCAAAAACCCTTAGAGCGGAACTGGCGGTTATTGATAAAAGAAGACCGGTACCGAATCAATCAGAGGTAGTTAATATCATAGGTGAAATAAAAGGAAGGAATATCATTATCCGTGATGATATGGTTGATACGGGAGGGACTCTCTGTCAGGCTGCGGAAGCGTTGGCCGCCAAAGGTGCCCTTGATATTTATGCGGTCTGCACTCATCCGGTCTTATCAGGAAATGCTATTGAAAGGATCAATAAAAGTGTCATTAAAAGAATGATTATTTCGGACTCAATCAACGTTGAAAATAGAAATCTGCCCGAGAAATTTTTGGTCCTTCCCTGCGCCAATCTTATTGGCGAGGCAATTATGAGAATATCGGGTGAGAAATCGGTGTCATCCCTTTTTGATGATTAATGTGGAAATAACATCCTTGGAGGTTTTAATAATAAAATGCAAGAAATTAAGCTAATGGCCGAAACCAGAGAGGGTGTCGGCAAAGAACGGTCTCGAAAACTCCGCCGGACAGGAGTTGTTCCCGGCATACTCTACGGTCCCGAAACAAAACCGCTTCCTCTGGTTGTGAAAAGTGGTGAACTTTCCGGATTGATTCGTCACCATGGTCGTACCAATATGTTAATTGACCTTGGTCTCAATAATGAGACGGCGACTTGTAAGGTAATTATCAGAGAATTACAGCGTGATCCTGTAAGCGGTCAATACTGCCATATTGATTTTTATCAGGTGTCGATGAAGAAGAAACTCCATCTTTCAGCTTTGGTACATCTAACCGGTCTGGCCTCCGGTGTCAAGAATTCAGGCGGTATTATGGAGCATGTTACTCGTGAGATTGAAATTGCCTGTCTGCCTTCGGATATACCGGAAAAAATTGAAATTGATATTTCGGCTCTTGAAATTGGCGATTCGATTCATGTCCGAGATCTAAAAGTGGATAAAGTTGATATTCTGACTGACCTTGGCCAAACTATAGCTACCGTTGTCCCGCCCACCATTATTAAGACTGAAACAGTGGCAGCGCCGACGGCAGAAGAAGCAGCGGCAGCTGAAGAGGCCGGCAAACTGGCGGAAGGTGAAACGGCTGAAGGCGAAACTAAAGCGGAAGGTGAAGGAGCTAAAAAGACGGAAGGAGAAGGAGCTAAGAAGGCAGAACATGAAGTCAAAGCCGCCAAACCGGGCAAAGAGGCAAAGGGGAAAAAATAATTTCTTTTCCGATGGTGCCCAACAGCTATTCTTTTCTGTCCATCTGGATTTAAAGGCCGCTTTATAAAAGCGGTCTTTTCATTATCGTTATTATGAGCCCGGCTGAAAAAAATCTATTTTGAGGTCTTGCCATGCCGAGGATGATCAAATTAAATCGGTTGAACCCCTAATTATTCTATGAATATTTTTGCTATTATTGGCATTGCCTTTGGGCTGGCTATGGATGCTTTTGCGGTCGCAATTGCGGTCGGTTCCCGGATGAATCGGCTTACAGTTCGCCCTCTTTTCCGTCTTTCCTTCCATTTTGGTCTTTTTCAATTTATGATGCCAATTATTGGTTGGCTGATTGGCAGCCAAATCGCCCGACTGGTGCATAATTTCGACCATTGGGTCGCCTTCGGATTGCTATCTATCATCGGCTCAAAAATGATTTATGAATCATTTACCAAACACGAAAGGAAGGCGTCTTTCAACGATCCGACCAGAAAATGGTCGCTTCTTATGTTATCAATTGCTACCAGTATCGATGCTCTTGCGGTCGGACTGGGAATTGCCTTCCTTGATGTCAAGATTATTTTGGCCAGCCTAATAATCGGAGTTGTGGCCGCCATCATGACGATGATTGGTATGGTTTTCGGTCGGATACTGGGAACCCGTTTCGGCAGAATTATGGAAATAGTCGGGGGATCCATTCTGATAGTCATAGGAATCAATATCGTGGTCGGCCATCTGATACGGTAATCAGGAAATATTGCCGTACGGGAGCCATCGCCGGCAGGACACTATCTCACATCATATCGTAAGGGTCGATATCAATAATCAGTCTGATTTGTGAAGGGAGTCCAAAATTTTGTTCGACCACCCGCCATTCCGCCAGATATTTTACGAATCTTTTCACGTGATTGGTTTTGATAAATAAATGGCGACGGTAGACTCCTCGCAGATGATAAAGAGGGCAGGGAGCAGGGCCAAGTATATTTCCTTTCAGTTCCCCCTGTTTTATGCCGGCGGCCAGACGATTCTTAAATAGAAATGAGTATTTTTGCACGCCCTCTTCTTTCTTGCCTGAAAATCGAAAATTTATGAGATGACTAAAAGGGGGATACTCCAAATCGCGGCGTGATTTTATTTCACGATTATAAAATGTGTCATAATCCTGACGGGCGGCATCATCAATTAAATCGCTTTCGGGACTAAAGGTTTGAATGATAACTTCACCCGGAATAATGCCCCGCCCCGAACGGCCTGCCACCTGAATCAATTTGGCAAACAATTTTTCGGAGGCCCGGAAATCAGGCATATCAATGCCTATATCGGCCATTAATACCCCCACCAGAGATACCTTAGGGAAATCAATCCCTTTGGTTACCATCTGAGTGCCTAAAAGAATGTTATATTTTTCGGCCGCAAAATCGGAAAGAATGATGTGAGAACGGCTGTGTTTTTCGGCACTATCGGAATCGAGCCGCACTATTTTAGCATTGGGGAATAACTTGGCAATCTGCTCTTCCACTTTTTGGGTGCCGGTTCCAATATAGAGAAAATTTTTGCCACCGCAGGAAGCGCAACTGTTGTAGTTGACATTCACATAGCCGCAGAAATGGCACATTAATTTGCTTCCAATTCGATGATAAGTTAGGTGCAGTTGACAATGTGGGCAAAGGGGTGTGTGTCCGCAATCGGTACATTTTATACGGGGAGAGAACCCCCTGCGATTGAGGTACAGTATGACCTGCTGATTCTTCTCAAGCGTCTGATTTACTTTGGAAGTCAGGGTGTGTGTAAAAAAGAGATTTTCTGCCTGGGCGGACTCTTCTTTTAAATCAACCAGCCTTACTAAGGGTAATTCGGCGATTTCCGGACGCTGGGTTAATTTTAGGAGCTTATACCGACGGGAAAGAGCATTATAAAAGGATTCGACAGAGGGGGAAGCTGACCCAAGAATAATTGGAATGTTGGCCATTTTGGCTCGCATTACGGCAGCATCTCGTCCCTGAAAGCGTGGCGATGGGTCATCCTGCTTGTATGACCATTACGAGAACTGTTTTATTTCTCTTGAGAACCTCACGAGCAGTGTGGCAATAAATGAGCGTCTTGCCCGAGCCGGTAATGCCATAAAGTAGAAATGGTGCAAAATGGCGCAAATTGGCCGTTATATCTTTAATAGCTTCTGTCTGTTCTTGATTAGGCGTGATAGTATTAATCTCAGTCCGCCCTCTGACATAATCAAATCGGTTGCCCAAGATTTCTTCGGCTGCAATCTTTTTTTCCCGACCATAAGCAGCCCTTAATATTCCTTCTCCTATCAGTCTGGTTATAAGGCCGGGATATTTCCCTTCCAATAAGGCGGCGCCTCGGCTCCCGATATACCCTTTTGTCTTGATCATTTTTATTATTGCTTCAGAGATGTTGCCGACAGTCTCCCAATTTTGGCCGGGGTAATATGAGGGATTTTTTAATTTTCGCAAGGATGGTGGAATAGCGGCGTTCAATACATCAGCAATATTGGCAAAATAATAATCAGACACCCATACCAGAAAATTGAAGAGCTCTCTTTCAAAAAAAGATTCTTGCTCCAATAGATCTATAATTGTCTTTAGGGTAATGGAGGGGGTGTCAGTGGCGGGCCTAATATAGTATCCAATTGCCTTCCGGCGGCCAAGGGGAACAAGACATCGCTGCCCGGGCGTAAGGGTTTTACCTATATCCCCCCGATATTGATAGGTGTAAGACTCCCGAGGCGTGCCGGGAATAGCGATATCAACAAAGGTTTCCTTCATAAGAAAAAAGGCAGGTCAATATGACCTGCCCATATTAATCACAACATAGATCAAAGCTTCTTCAATTCCTGCATTTTGGCTTCAGCCTGCTGAGCTTTGTCCGGCATATTGCTACCGCTATAAAGGTCCTTAAGAACCTCCCAAATTCTAATATCACCGGGATCAATTTCGGCCGCTTTTTCGTAGGCGGGGATGGCCTCGGCGAATTTTTGAGCTTGAATGTATATTTCGCCCAGTCTCTGCCAGTGATCCTTTTTGTAGGGTTCCAATTTCGTCAACTTCTTATAAATATTAGTAGTGAGCCGATGAATCAAGAAGGGCGTCACGCAAAGCCATGAGCCTTTCCGTTTCCTTAGGTTTACCGGCTTTCTGAGATGCCATGATGGAATCGGAGAAATCCTGCGAATGGATGAGAAAATACTGGCCGATGTCAGCACAGGCGCCGGCAATATTGGAATCAACGGCAATTGTTTTCATATTATAGATATAGGCGCTGTCTGGCTCACGTCTGTTATTGTAACAAATGGCAATGTTGGATAAAGTGCCGGGATCATTTGGCACCAGCAGGAGGTAATTTTTGAAATAAGCAATGGCATTATCCCAGTCACTTAACTCGATGTAAGCGTATGCTATATTTTGGAGTAAATAGGCCGAATCGGGTACCAATACAGATGCCTTCTTGAAATAAACCAGCGCTGAATCAAACTGCTTTAACCGATCATATATTATAGCTATTGCTTCATATGGCTTAAACTCTGAAGGATCAACCGTAATAGCTGTCCCAAAATAGATTTTCCCGCTATCCGCAACGATTTTCAATTCTTCTTTGGCCGCGGCCACTGCCAGGGAATCGGTCATCTGCTTGATCTTTGGGCCGACCTCATTGTCTATCCGGTGAATGATTTTCACCCCACTGTTGTAGTTTTCACCCCAGTAATTAAGCCGGATTGAATCCACAAGCTGGGAAAATTTATCACAATCTGTTT
>JAPLUS010000115.1 GCA_026397495.1 Candidatus Zixiibacteriota bacterium
GCCAAGGCGCTGGGGCCCGCTGGGGAATGATAACAGAGTTATCATTCCGACGGGTAGAAATGATAATATGGAATCGATAAGCATAGAACGGGTGGCGATGGAAGTTATCTCGCTTTTTATGAGCGTAACCGCTGTGGGAAAAAAGTTAAAATGAATTTAGCGGAATTCATCATACAGGCTGAAGCCTGGAATGCTAATATTAACATTCCTCTCATCCGGAAGGCGTATGAGTTCTCAGATAAGGCTCATGCCGGCCAAATACGGGAATCAGGAGACCCATATGTAGAGCACTGTCTTCATGTCGCCCTAATTCTGGCCGAATGGCACCTTGATTCTACCACTATTGCGGCGGGATTAATTCATGATGTTGTTGAGGATACCAGTATCAAATTGGATAAAATCAAACAGGAATTCGGCGAAGAAATCGCAATTCTGGTTGATGCCGTTACTAAAATCGGCGCGGTCAAATTTCAATCGCGGGAAGAGCAACAGGTTGAATATTTTCGCAAAATGCTTCTCTCTATAGCCAAAGATATCCGCGTCATACTTATGAAACTGGCTGATCGGCTTCATAATATGCGAACTTTGGAGCATCTGCCGGAGGAGAAAAGGCGCCGAATTGCCGCTGAGACCCGCGAAGTTTATGCGCCATTGGCTCACCGTTTCGGCATTGCCAAGGTCAAGAGCGAGCTGGAGGATTTGTCTCTGAGATTTTTGGAACCGGAAGTCTATGCCGATTTAGTTAAAAGAGTGGAATTAAAGAAAGATGAACGCGAGGAATATATTCGGCGGATTGTTACTCCTATCAGAAAAGCTTTGGTTGATGCCGGTATCAAGGCTGAGGTGTATGGCCGAGCCAAGCATATTGATTCCATCTATAGAAAGATTAAAATCAGGAAAGTACCCTTTGAACAAATTGCCGATTTAATGGCTATCAGAATATTGATTCGAACCAAAGCTGAGTGCTATCATGCTCTGGGGATAGTTCATGAATTATGGAAGCCGGTGGGACGGAAATTCGCCGATTATATTGCCACTCCCAAACCCAATAATTACCAATCATTGCATACGGCCATATTCGGTCCGGAGGAAAATATTGTTGAAATTCAGATAAGAACCCATGAGATGCATCATGTCGCCGAAAATGGCATTGCCGCCCATTGGCTTTACAAAGAGGGAAAACACCAGTTGGATAAGACCGATCAGCAGATGCTCTGGCTACGTGATGTTCTTGACTGGCAGAAAGATATGACCAATCCTTCTGAATTCCTGGAATTCTTGAAAATAGATCTCTTTGCGGAGGATATTTATGTTTATACGCCTGATGGTGAAATAAAGCATCTTCCGGCCGGAGCGACGTCGCTGGATTTCGCTTTTGCGGTGCATACAGAAGTCGGTCTTCATTGCAGCGGCGCTAAGGTGAATGGCAAAATTTGTCCCCTTACGACCAGACTCCAATCGGGAGACGAGGTGGAAATACTAACCAGTCCCCATCGACATCCGACCCACGACTGGCTCAATATTGCTACCACCTCCAATGTTAAAAATCGGATTCGACGCTGGCTGAAACAGGCCGGCTATGAGCAGGCCGTCGCTTTGGGTCGGGAACTGCTGGAACAGGAATTAAAAAAGCGTCGCCAGAAACTTCCCTCCAATGAAGATTTACTCACCGTTGCCCAGGGTTTGGCGCAGACTTCCGCAGAAGGTCTTTTCTATATTATTAGCAATGGTACCGTATCGGCAAATCAGGTGGCGCAGAAAATATTCCCCGATAAGGCGGATGAGGCCAAGGATTCAATTGTTGAACGGGTGCTCGACCGTTTCCGCTCCGAACGAGGTATCAAAATCGAGGGAATCTCAAATATGATGTTTCACTTCGCCGGTTGTTGCCAACCAATTCCGGGGGAGGACGTAATCGGATATGTGACGCGAGGACGCGGGGTAACAATTCACCGTAACGATTGCCCGGTCGCTCAGGAGTTAACTAAGCAGCCCGAGCGGATGGTTCCGGTTACATGGGATGTTTCGAAAGATCAAAACTTTGTGGTCCGTCTGGAAGTCAATGTTGCTCCGCGCAAGAATATTCTAGCTGAAATTACAGAATCAATCGCCGACAGCAAGACCAATGTTAGGGGAGCTGACATCAATATTTCCGACACCAGTTCTACGGGATATATGGTGGTTGAGGTAAATAATCTCAGCCAGCTGGAAAGGGTTCTCGATAGAATTAGGAAGGTTAAGGGAGTAATTTCTGTAAAACGTGCGATCGGGGGCGAGCATTCTATCGAATAGTGCGACACGAATATATCTATATCCATTTAGCGCTTATCGGTCATAGTCTTTAAAGAAGAAGACTGCTGTAGCGGTGACAGCCCGACTCAAAATAAACAAGAACATATTCTCAGACATAGGGTTATAAGGGAAACATATAGTCTATCTCAATATGGGACTGGTCTGTCGAGCTGTAAATATTCCTGAGAAAGCAAAATATTATCGGGGCAAATTTATTCAGCTTGATGTCCAAAATTTATTAGATTACATCTATCATGGACGACGGAAACCTTCTTGGGAAACTGGGGCTGGGCGATTTTATTGAATTTGTTTTTCCTTCGCTATGTTTGGTTTGCGACCAATATATTGAGCCGTCGGGAGAGTTGATATGCCCCGACTGTTGGGGAAAAGCAATCGATTCTCCTATTGCTCTTTGCAGCAACTGCATGGGGGTAATGCCGGAGAGTCTTAAATGCCCTCACTGTTCACCGCCGGATTCAATACCCATTCTGGCTTTGGGCCATTACGTTGATCCTCTTAAAAAGATTATTCATCAATTTAAATACTATGGCTATAAAAAACTGAGCGCCGCTTTGGGGAATCATTTGATAGCGAAGTACCTTCCGGCCTTAGAAAAAGCAGATGGTGATTGTATCGTTCCAATTCCTCTTGACCATTTTAGGGAAAAGACAAGAGGTTTTAATCAAGCGGCCGTTTTGTCCGATATTATAAGTAAGAGACTGAATATATTGTCCGCGCAGGGGAATCTTGTCAAAAGAGCCAAGACCAAAGATCAAACCAGACTTGACCCCCGGCAAAGGATTGAAAATATGAAAGGCGCTTTTGCGGTTCAGGGTGATACGCTTCTGGCAAAGCGGGTAATATTAATGGATGATGTTGTTACCACCGGAGCTACTTTGCGCGAGGCCATGAAGGTGATTCTGGAGTCGGGAGCAAAGCCGGTCTTGGCGCTAGTCGTCGCGGCAACAGATTAGTGAAATAAATATGAATACTCGGGAACGAAGTTATCAAGTCATCGGAGATTATCTGCAATTCAAAGAGCTGGAATGCGGGTCATCCTCAAATAGTGTGGCAGCCTATCGGCGCGATATTGCAGAGTTTATGCGGCTATTTAAAATATCATCCGACTGGAACATCCCACACCGGGCTGTAAATGAATATATCTCCAGACTAAACGGCCTTGGCCGAAAACCGACTTCGATCGCCAGGAAAATTTCCGCCTTACGGAATCTTTATAAGTATCTCCATGAGAAAGAAATTGTTCATGATAACCCCTTTGAATTTGCGCGTGTTCCCAAGATATCCCGGTATCACCCCGACTATCTGGCTATTGAGGAAATGGCGAAAATTTTGAAACAGCCCGGTCCAAAAGATAGAAATGGCATTCGTGATACCGCTATTTTGGAATTGCTCTATGGAACAGGGATGCGTATCTCGGAATTGATTAATCTTAAAATCTCAGCTATCTATGATGAAATTGGTTTCATAAAAGTTCTGGGAAAGGGAAATAAGGAAAGACTGGTCCCTTATGGGCGATATGCCAGCCGGGCGGTTGACCAATATCTGAGTGAAGTGAGAGAAAATGTCAAATATATTGCCCAGAGCGACATCCTTTTTCTTTCTAACCGCAAAAAAAAACTCTCCCGGGTCGGGGCATGGAAAATTATTAGGAAATATGCTGTTAAAGCGGATATATCAAAGGCGGTAACACCTCATACCTTTCGCCATAGCTTCGCGACGCATATGATTGAGGGCGGGGCCGACCTTCGCACCGTACAAGAACTCTTGGGTCATACCAGTATTACCACCACCCAGATATACACGCAGGTGGACAAGGACTATCTTCTTTCTATGCACCGCGAATATCATCCGAGGGAAAGAAACTTCAAACGACGGGAGAAGAAATAATGTTTCACTGTGCCTGTCGCCAGGAGGGAGTTGATGTCGTATTCTATCTCTCCAAATCGTTTGAAGGGGAAAAGATTTCCTTTCATTATTTTCGTACCATCGATGAGCTTCTGATTCTCTCACAGCGGTATCATCTTGATCTGGTGATTATTACCGGCACGGGGGAATTCTTAAAAGAGGTTGAGATGGTGCGGCTTATGAAAGATCATATTTTTCTGGCCATTATTCCGACCATTCTATACCATCCGGAACCTTCCGAGTCAATATTGGCAGCTGGTTTTGAAAATGGAGTTGATGCCTTCTTATATGGCGAGTGGAAAGAGAAACTTTTTGAAGTCCAGCTGCGAATGGTGGCTTCACGAAGTCGCCGCGACATCTCTATTAATCCTTCGACATGGCTTCCGGGGCCGAGTCTTATTGAAAAAGAGATTGAACGGCTGATAAAACTGGAGGTTGACTTTGGGGTGTGTTATGCCGATATCGATGATTTTAAAGCCTATAATGACTACTATGGATACTACTATGGCGATCGGGTGATTCGCCTGACAGCGCGTATTATTAGGGATGTCGTCTTTGATATTTGCCGCGAGGGTTTTGTAGGTCATATCGGGGGTGACGATTTCATGTTTATTTTACCTCCGGATAAAGTTGGCCCCACCTGCGAGGGCATTATCAAGACTTTCGATACTCTGATTCAATATCGTTATGCCGATGAAGACCGCCTTCGCGGAATCATCCAGACCAGAAACCGGAAGGGCGACTTAGAATCTTTTTCATTTTTGACCATTTCCATAGCTGTGCTTATAAGTCAGCGCGGTGTTTTCAATCACGTAGGCGAGATGTCCCGCATGCTGACGGATCTTAAGAAATACTCCAAATCACTTCAGGGTTCAAACTATGTGGTGGAAAGGCGTAAGAAATACTGATTAAAAAGGCCGCGGGGGAAGTTGCCGGCGGCCTTTTATTTTCTTTCAAGAGATCAATTATTTTCTACTTATTATTATTTCCCTTGACTCCGGTTCGATAGAGAAGATACATAATCCCGGCAAATGGAATCATCGCAAACCAATCGGCTCCGGCCAGACTGCCCAAATATGATGAGAAATCAATGGTTTGATCCCATCCCGCTCCAGTAAAAGCCGCCAATAAAACACCGGTAATGGCCGCTCCGGCAATATAGCCGGATGAGAGAAGTACCCCGGGAGAGAATTCCGCCTCGGAGGCCGAGGTTTTCCGCTTTTTATCAACTAAGGCACGTACTAATCCTCCCGCCATAATGGGAGCTGAACTTGATAAGGGAAGATATAATCCCACGGCAAATGGCAGTGAGGAGACTCCCACCAGTTCCATAACCAGCGCCAGAAAAATCCCAATCAGAACCAATCCCCAGGGAAGCTTTTGTGTCAGAATGCCGTCAATGATAAGACTGAACAGGCGGGCCTTGGGTGAATCAAGTTTGGTTACCGGTTTGCCATCGACTTCCGAAACTACCCCGGCAATTCCCGGATCTACCAAATATTTAATATGACTGCTGTCGTCCACCAGATATTTCCCGACCAGCACATCACCCGTTTGCTCCTGTACATAATGAATCTGATAAGTTTTACCATCCGGGCCGACCTGAGTTTGTATGTCGGCGCCTTTTGCGGCGGTGTAATTGGAATATTGTCGGGGAACAACCGTAGTATAGGCCTTATTAAGCGCAATTACTATTAAGCCGATAACCAGGGCGCTGGTAATCACGCCAATCGCAATTGAAATCTGCTGATATTTGGGAGTAGCGCCAACGAGGAAACCGGTCTTCAAATCCTGGCTGATAGTTCCTCCATTGGAAGCGGCAATACAGACAATAGCCGCCGTTGAAAGCGCCATGGCTCGGAAAGAAACTCCGGTCCAACCTACGGCCAGGAATAAAAGGCAGGTAATAAGAAGGGTGGCAACGGTCATACCTGAGATTGGATTTGAAGATGAACCAATCTCCCCTGTGATACGGCTTGAAACCGTTACAAAGAAAAACCCGAATAAGACTATTAACACGGCGGAAACGGCATTTATTTCCAGCACCGGGGCCAGCCAAATGGCCAATACCAATCCCAGGGAGCCGAAAACTACCATCCATAGCGGGAGGTCCTGATCGGTTCGCACAACGGCTTCCCGTGAGGTTTTGCCGCGCCGGGAATTAAGAAAAGTCTGGAATCCTCTTTTGAAGGCCGATATAATAGTTGGGAAAGATTTTATCAGACTGATAATACCGCCGGTAGCAACGGCTCCCGCACCGATATAAAGCACATAAGCATTGCGAACCTCGTTGGGAGTCATATCCTTAATCAACATTGTCGCCGGAAACATAATTGTTTGGATATTTTCCCCAAAAATCTTGATGGCCGGAATTAGAATAAGATAAGAAAGCATGCCACCGGCCATCATATTGGCCGAGACTTGGGGGCCAATGATATATCCAACCCCGAGGAGTTCCGGAGTTACCTCGGCCGATACGGATCCCCCCTTAAAGAAAGTTAGCATCCGCGTAGGGATTTCCGCCCAGAGTCTACCTCCGACATTAAGCAATTTATAAATGGCGCCGATTCCAAAGCCCCAGAATACGGTTTTGGCGTTAGTGCCGCCCTGTTCCCCGACAATTAGCACATCGGCACAGGCGGTACCCTCAGGATAAGTCAGCTTACCATGCTCTTTTACTATTAAACCCTGACGAAGCGGTATCATCATCAGAACGCCCAGCAACCCGCCCAGAAGAGACATCCAGAGAATACTCATCAGTCTCATTTCCTGCCCCAGAAGTAAGAAAACGGGCATTGTCGTTGCCACACCGAAAGCGATTGATTCACCGGCTGAGCCGGTCGTCTGAACAATATTGTTTTCGAGAATAGAGGCCTTCCCGAATACTCGGAACAGAGTGATTGAGAGCACCGCAATGGGAATTGAGGCGCTGACGGTCATGCCGACTTTCAGCGCGAGGTAAACTGATGATGCGGCAAAGACGATGCCCAGCACGGCGCCAAGAGCGATGGCTCGGAAAGTGAATTCACGCGGGTGCTGGTCGGGAGAGATGTAGGGCTTAAAACCGGAATGTGACATATCGTGTACCCTTCACTAAGGATTCAAATTAGATTGTCATAAGTATATGAAAAAATGATTTTTTAGGCAAATAGATATACCGACCGCTAAATATGATTCTATACCTCTTTCGGTGAGTATCGATGAAATATTTTATTATCATCGCAATTCCGTGGTAGCCATTTCTATTGCCTTTGGCCGATGACTTCAAAACTTAAAAGGAAAATGATGATGCGCAAACAAGGGGGGGGGGGAATCAAAACATCCAATAGCTGACCAGATAGTCCCCTTGGTGAGGGTTTTTTGTCAACTTTTTCGTATATCTGACCTATCGAAGATTGAATGATGGGCATTTTGGAGATTTAATACGATTGAAACGCAAAAAATGCGACACCAGCGCTTGCCAATGCTTCCCTATCCGGCAATCCATCCCGTAAGATAATGTAACATAATGGCCTGATTTACAAGATTTCAGATTGGCATACAATTTGATGCTTTCTCTTATGTCGGGAATATATATCCTTGAAACTTATGGAGGATTGACCCGCAGTCTGTCGAATGGAAGAAATATCGACGATGTAAACCAATGTCAATAGATTATATCGTCTGATATCTCGAACAAAAAGATAAGGGTTCCTAAACCTGGATGCCGGGAACCCTTATCTTATTTTATCAGGTATTTTTCGGCTTCGTCAGGAGTGGCCGGTCGAACCTTTATACATTTTGTGGTATCCTGATGGGTGCAAGTAATCTCAACCTGAGAAATATATTTCAGATCACAATAGCGGGCCGTGATGGTCGCTCCTCTATTAATATTTTCTTCGCTTGGATTTCCAATCAGAAGGGCGACCGGGGAACCGGTGTTAAGAGCTTCCAGAGATAAATAACCGGTCTTTAAGTATTTCATAATTTTTTCATTGTCGTTCTCATCCCGGCCCACGATAAGTTTGGTTTGGGGATCAAGCCGAAAATGTCTTCCTACCCGTAGAAGCTCAATGTCGCCGGGATGAATAATATCGGCATGGGTCAGCAAATCCCGCAAGCGGTTGGAATAACCTATGGTAGTCAATAAGCATCCGCCGGCCGGTGACGGGAAATCATTCAAACCGAATTCCTTAGCCAGTTCCAGTTGGCGTTTGCGTGATCTCCCCGAGATTCGCTCCATAAGCTCTCTGTTAAGCAAGCCGTTTTTCTCCGGTATCGTCTCGTCCAAAAGCTTTGCCGAAAGAGGGCGCACCAGATACCCCTTAAGCCCGCTTTCCCGCTCGATAAGGTTCAGGCTGGGGCGGAACTGGGACTTGGGACGCTGCCCGATAACTTCACCGGTGATAATGAAATCCGCCCCTATCAAATCCATATAAATTTTGGCTTCCTGGAGCATCAGAATGCGGCAATCGATACAAGGGTTCATATTCTTCCCATATCCGAATCGGGGTGCTGTGACGATATCAATAAACTTCCCGCCAAGATGAACTAATTTGACATTGAATCCAAATTTTTGGGCCACCGGATAAGGATCGGAGCCGCAGCCTGATCGATCCGCAATATCACATCCAAAGGGGGTCAAAAAAGTAAGCGCTGTAACCTCAATATTCTGTCTTAATACAAGAATAATAGCTAAGGTGGAATCAAGCCCTCCCGAAAAAAGCGCAATGGCATGTCCGGATTTTGATTTGTTCATTATCTCCATCGTAGGTTTGCCGCCCATATAATAATGAACCGGGTGAAAAGAATCTAAGATATTCTTTGATTAATATAATTGGCCGATTGATACTAAGAAAAGATGCCTTGACAATCAGGCGTATGAGGTCTAAAATAAGGCTACTTTAAGGATTTGACAATATGGCCATGGTAAGATTCATACTGAATTGGATAAAACGCTTTGCCTATGAATCTCAGGGGCTTTTCTTTTTCTCCTTGAAAATGCTGGCTTCGCTGGTAGGGCGTCCCATATATGTCGCTGAGACCTTTGAACAAATGTATTTAATCGGTGTTGGCTCGCTTTTCTTGGTTGTTTTGACCGGTATCTCGGCCGGTCAGGGGATGGCCCTGCAGTTTTCCAATGAGTTGGCCGAATTTGGCAGCAAAGCTTATTTAGGACGGATAATGGCTATTGCCATCATCCGCGAGCTGGGGCCGATTCTTACCGCGCTGATGGTGGC
>JAPLUS010000254.1 GCA_026397495.1 Candidatus Zixiibacteriota bacterium
GGAGAACCGATTGAGCCTTACAAACCCATGTTCAAACAATTATTGGATAATGCAGTAAAATACGGTGTTGATTTTGAAAAAGGCGGAATATACAGGGATGGATTACGCAAAGGAGGAGCGCTGGTATTGGAAAATTTTTGCCGTAACTTTTCCAGATAATTCGGGTAAAAGTCACTGATGGACATTAGGGTGAGGCCGCCGAAATGATATGGCATTACTTCATGGTTGAATATGTTAATTATATCCAATAATTCCCGGTCTGGCAATAATCATCTAACCGACAGTATAGTATGGTGCCGACGGGATAGTCTTGGGCGTTAAGCTCGCTCTGATCCTTTTTTCTGAAGAAAGACCGCAAAATATTATTTCAATCTAATAACACCGGGCACAGTGAACTACTCCTATGTTATTATATTGGAAGTTCATTCATGCAATGGGTTTATTGCATGGAATATTGGTAACCGGAAACAGCCGAGCTGGATAGGGGATTTATTGGATGGATAGGATCGCATTTTTTAAGGTAACAATCCTGCTTCTCGTGCCTATTGCCGCCGGTGCAGCATATTGGTTATGGAAAATATTAAGGGCCCATAAAGGTATCGCAACTGCACTCTCCGCCTTGTTATTGATATTGATCTTCTACCAGGTTTATGACAATAACCGTGTTGTTGTGAAGCAAGAAACTGTGTTCGTCCAGGATTTGCCTCCGGAATTCGAAGGTTTTGAAATTCTGCAAATCAGTGATCTGCACGGTAAAAGCTTTGGCCGGGATCAGGCCGGTTTAACTTCAAAAATAAATGCTATCGACTATGATATGATCGCCTTTACGGGCGATATGGAGACCGAATCGCAAACTTTTGGTCCTTTTGTGGCCTTGCTGGATGGCATTGAAAACAAGGAAAATATGTTTTATATCAACGGCAACACGGATTTGGCCTACAAATACCTATCAGGCATTAAAACCGAGGCAGGAAAATTTTTAGAAGATCATGGATGTATTTTATTGAACGCGCCTTATCCTATCATGCGGTCCGGTAAGACCTTGTGGCTGGCTGATGATTTGAGTACAGCCTATGTTAATATTAATGTATACCAGGGGGTACCAAGAAATTATTTTCGCAGTGATGAACAGTATCGGGCCTATCAGCAACATTTTGCAGAATTGATCGCGCTGGCAGACCGGATCAGAAATAATGAAGACATAAAGATAGCTCTCAGTCACATCCCTCATACCCAAAGTGAGTTGGAACAAAAGGATCTCCCTGTTAATATTTGGGATAGTGATTTGATTCTGGCTGGGCATAACCATGGCGGGCAAATCAGGATTCCTTTTTATGGCGCGCTTTTTATCCCCGCGCGGAGTTCTTTTTATGACGGATTTTTGCCCGATCAAAAGTATGTCAGCGGTTTGGTGGCCGGCAATGATGTCCAGCAGTATGTGAGCCGGGGACTGGGAGCGAGCAATCTGCGCTTTAGATTGTTCAATACCCCGGAGATTAACCTGCTGATTCTGCGGGCGAAATAGTATGGAGAAATCGAAAAA
>JAPLUS010000098.1 GCA_026397495.1 Candidatus Zixiibacteriota bacterium
GACAAATCCAATTCGCTCATCCATAACACTTCGCCCTCTGAATGGCATGTTTCTCTCCTCCTCTCACGAGATAACATACCACAATACTGTAAACCATGTCTTGACACTATCTGTAAAGAATCTTATGATACTGTACAACCCTTGCGGTCCCGACATTGCGCCGCAGGCGCAAATTCCCTTGCATATTTCCCATGTTTCGGCGCCGTGTCGTGCGGGTCCTTGAGGCCCGCCGGAATGTTGTATCATCCATGCAAATTGGTACCCCATCCAACGGATGGGAATAAGCATTAGTACTGATATGCCGGGATTAAATCATAAATTTGAGACATTTGGACGATGACAATATTATAATATTGTCATCTTGAAGGGGGGGGAATATATTAAATTTGATACATCAAGATAAATCGGCATTTGGGATATCGGGTCGGGTGGATCAAAATCGATGCCGAGCAGGTTATGCAAAATTTCCCATCCGTTGGATGGGGTACCGGTGATTGATGCTCCTTTATGCGCAGCAGACTTTAGCTTGGTAGGTCGAAATCCCCTTGAGGGTTTCGACAATATTAAAAATTTCCTCATTCTCCAAAACCATAATCGGACAGGAACCCTGTGCTCGTGTCCTATAATACATTTAATGAAAAAAGGACAGAACGATGTTCTGTCCCTACAAGAAGGTGATCGCAATCTAAAAAAGCCGTTTATCAGTTACCCTGCCGGTCAACTCCTGTTGTATTGGGTTATTGATGATATATTCCCTGATTTTAGTCAATTCCTCCTCATTCCTGATTGCATGATCGTAGAATGAACGCTGCCATCTAAAATTATAATCTCCGCAATTACTTCGTATCGTGGTCGTTATGGCATTTTTGAATGATTTGATCACTTTCGATAACAGACCGAAATGCTTGTTTTTTGTAGGGACAGGACATTGTCCTGTCCTCCCCGATTCAGGTGCGATGATATGATTTCCTCCTGCCGCAAGGAATCCGTCATCTTTGATAATTATTATGCCATGAATATGGTCGGGCATTATGATATGAGAATCGATATCCACATTGTTGTAGTGGTCAGGAATTTCCCTCCAAAAATTATCTACAATACGACCTATTTCACTAAGAATGACTTCTCCCATTTGAATCTTGCAAAAAATATTTCTTTTTTTCAAGGAGCAGATGGTTATGAAATAAAAACCAGCCTTAGAATAATCAAAATCATCAAGTCTATTGAGTTTTCGATTATGGATCATGGTTCCCAGCCGATAATTTAATATAATACATTTATAGAAAAGGGACAGAATGATATTCTGTCCCTACGTTATTGGGTAACCCATAGCTCGCTATGGGACGGCGGAAAATGGCACAATGCGCCCTCTGTGGCAGACTAAAGTCTATTCGAAGTTAATGCAGATCAGTGACCCCTTGCTATTAGTTCTGTATACCATCTGCCCGGTCTAAATTGTATACTATGTTGCCGGTCTATACCCAGTTTGAATCCCACCGCAAGCGGTGGGCCACCCATTGTTTACGAAAAAAGGACAGACGATGTTCTGTCTCTATAATAATGACAACTTAGCCTATCCTTTATGGTGGGTTACCATGACGGCGGCCTGGCAGGTTGGCATGATTCGCACCTGATGGATATTCACATGCGGCGGGCGGGTAACACAGAATAAGACCGCTTCGGCCACATCATCGCCTGTGAGCGGTGTTACCGTCTCATAGACTTTTCCGGCCCGTTCGGTATCACCATGGAAACGGACCAGGGAAAACTCCGTTTCGACCATCCCGGGATCAACCGTGGAAACTCTGACTTGAGTATCGACTAAATCCAATTGCATCCCCTTGGTGAGAGCGTCAACGGCGTATTTTGTGGCGCAATAGACATTGCCTTTTGGGTAGACTTCATGACCGGCAATAGAGCCGATATTGACCACATTCCCGCCTCCCCGCTTGACCATCCCGGGGATAACTGCCCGGCTGACATAGAGAAGCCCCTTGATATTAGTGTCGATCATTTCTTCCCAATCGATCAATTTCCCCTCATAAATTTTGTCAAGACCGCGACTAAGGCCGGCATTATTGATCAGAATATCAATTTTCTGCCATTTGGCCGGCAGGGACTCAATTTTCCGTTCAACCTCTTTCTGGTTACGGACATCAATCCGGAAATAGATGGTCTCTATTTCATATTTTCTTTTGAGCTTGGTGGCGATAGCTTTAAGCTGTTTGACTCGGCGGGCGACAAGGATCAAATTGACGCCATTTTGGGCAAATAGTTTTGCGGTGGCCATGCCAATCCCTGAGGAAGCTCCAGTTATGAGGGCAATTTTCTTTTTAAGCGGATGCATACGATGGTCCTTTTCAAATGGGTTTTATTACGGGCAAATTATGCCAAATGCTGATAGGTGTCAAGATGGCTTGACCGAGTGGGTTTCATAAGGGTATCGATTTTAAGATATAAGTGTGGGAATATCTCCATATTTCCGGTCTCTAATAATGAGATCTGTCGCATATTCGACAAATATACGACCTGTTATATATTGATATATCAACAACTTATATGTTGATTGTTGAAAATTTGAACAGGAACCGGCAGGGGCATATTTTCTGCGGATTGATAATGGCAACAAAGTTAACATTTCTCCGGATTGGGTCGATATTTAAGTAGGGCCAATAAATAACCCTTCTGTCCGAATCCGGGGAGCGGAAAGGTTATATAATATGGCTACCAAGAAAATCAATCTGGTCCTGATGTCCAATAAGATTTATTGGCATCTCTATAGCTTGCAGAATCTAAACTGCGAGAAGTTTATCAGGATTGTGGATAAGGTCTTAAAGAGAGAGTGTCAGTTGATAAAGTAAAGACCCCAAAATAGATCCTGAGGTTTTTAATATATTTTTGTTGACTTGGTAGGGCCCAGAGAGTATTTTCTGCTGTCTTTTAAAGAAGCTTCGGGTGCTCCGGGTTTCAGGCAGACAGTAAACAAGAGAAGGAAAGGTTATGCTGAAAAAGAAGCTTTCTTTTATGATTATTACCGGTAGCCGTGATAAACTGCGCCAATTTCAAATTTCCTATAGACTTATCCTTGGTTGTGCTCTAATTGTTGCTTTCCTCTTTATTGCCAATGTCTTACTGACTACCTCTTTTGTCAAATCGCAGGTCTCTGCCATACAAATTAAAAAACTCCGGGCAGAGAATGAGCTTTTGACGAAGAAATTTGAGCAACTCCATGGGCAGGTTTCCGAGATTGCCTCTATTTATGATGGCCTGGTTCAAAAAGAGATAACAATCCGGAATATATTCAACTTACCGGAAATCAGCATTGATGAACGTCAGTTGGGTATTGGCGGTCCTGAAAATCAAGCCAATCCGACTATATCAAGGGCGGTCAGACTGGTTAATAATTCAGAAACCCAAGTAGAAGCTTTATTGCGGCTGGCGCAATTTGAGAAGGAAAAATATGAAGAAGTGTATGGATCTCTGGCGGAGAAAAAATCCCTTTTAGATCATACGCCTTCAATAATGCCGACCTTTGGATATCAAAGTCGTGGTTTCGGTATAAAATATGACCCCTTCACGGGGAATCAGCGGTTCCATGGCGGTATCGATATTGCCAATAGAACGGGAACCCCCGTTTATGCCACCGCCGATGGAATTATAACCTCTGCTTCCTATTCCAATGGTGGCCTTGGGAATATGGTTACTATTGATCATGGCTATGGATTTGAGACCATATACGGCCACCTGAGCAAAATAAAAGCGATGCCAAGACAGAACATCAAACGTGGTATGTTGATTGGATATATTGGTTCGACTGGTTATTCGACCGGTCCGCATCTTCATTATGAAGTAGTTAAGAATAACAGGGAAGTTAATCCGCTGCAGTATGTTGTCAGTATCCGCTAATAAGTAAGCATAAAATTTAATTAAGACTTATGAGACCCCGTCTTCGAATACGGGGTCTTTTTTTATCTCATGAGAGTTATGATAGGTGAGATTGTCGTAACTTATTAGGGCACAGACTAATAAGGTTGAGGACATCCCTCACCCAGCTGAAATTCTAATTTTTTTCCGGCAGATAAAATAATCAAATATTTTGGGAACTGCTCATTTAGTAGCTTGTTTAATAGATAAACGTATACTATTATCATCCATATTGTCTTATATGGATTGTGAGGTGAGAAGATGAAAACCACTGAAGTAATGAAAACCAATGAGCATGATATTGAACAGATTCTGGCAGAGCAAGCGACCAAGACCATTGTTGGCCAAATAAAAAAGGGTGACAAGCAGGCCTTTGGAGAATTGGTGGAGCTTTATCGTAATCAGGTAGCCGCCCTGGCGTATAAAATGGTGGGCAACTATGATGAAGCCGCCGATGTAACCCAGAATGTTTTTGTGAAGATTAGCCAGAATATCGGGCGCTATGACGAAAGCAAGAAATTTTACACTTGGCTTTATAGAATAACGGTTAATGCCTCCATTGATTATATGCGGAAGCATCGCCGACATCATCATGAATCAATTGAGGAGGTGACGGAGAAGGCCGATGACAAAAATGACACACCGGAGCTTTCCTACCAAAGAGATCAGCTTCGTCATTATATTAACGAGGCGGCTGAATCATTGAATGATAAACAGAGATCGGCTTTTATGTTGCGGGATATGGACGGGTGTCATATTGACGATGTCGCAAATATTATGAATATGCCCGAAGCAACCGTCCGCTGGTATATTCACCGAGCTCGCGCCAAAATCAAGAAAGAATTATTGAAGAAGTGTCCGCAGTTACTGCTTACTTTTGGGTTTAAATAAAGCGCCTTTCCGGCTTCGTTCTCTTTTATACAAAAAAATATCAATTGCTTTTTGACGGAGATTGCCCTTTAAATTAGGTCTAAAGTTATGGCAAAATTAAAAGAACTCCGCCTGAAGATTAGCGGGATGCACTGTGCCGGTTGCGCGGCCAATATTGTAAAGGGGCTTAGCACTCTTGAGGGGGTGAAACAAGCGCAGGTTAATTATGCCACGGAAACGGCCAGAGTTGATTATGAACCGGAGCGGCTGAGTGAAAAATCAATCTATGAGAGGATTGCTTCCCTGGGATACCGGGTGGAATCTGCCGCGACTGCCGGGGATACTTTTGCAGTTGAGATTCATACGGCGCGGAATAATTTTTTCTCGGCTCTGATCTTTGCTGTTCCGGCCATGGTGCTAAGTATGGTAGCGATGATGTGGATTCCGCCATGGTTGAGCCATAAGAGTGAGGGATGGATTTTATTTTGTCTGGCATTGCCGGTGTTGTTTTATTCTGGACGAGAGATATTTGCCGATGCTTGGCTCCAGGTTAAACATGGGCGGGCCAATATGAATTCTTTAATTGCCTTAGGCTCTCTGACGGCCTTTTTATATAGCTCTTATGTTCTGGCCGGTCTGTATTTCAATCCCCATCCTTACGAAGTCAGTTTTTATTTTGAAACGGCGGCGGCGATTGTGGCTCTGATTCTTTTGGGCCGATTTCTTGAAACCGGTGCCAAAGGAAAAGCTCGCGATGCTATTGGCACTTTGCTGAAACTTCGCCCTGATAAAGCCAGAGTCATAAAGGATGGGATGGAAGCCGAAATTGACAGCGCTGCTATCCAGCCGGGGATGATAATACTGGTCAGACCGGGGGAGGGAATTCCGGCCGATGGGAAAATTATTGATGGCCATCCTTTTATAGATGAAGCGATGTTGAGCGGAGAATCGCTTCCGGTTGATAAGAAAATCGGAGATATGGTATGGGGCGGCTCAATCAACGGCAATACGGTCTTCCATTTTAAGGTTACGGGCGCCGGCAGCGATACTTTCCTGGCCGGCGTGGTTCGTCTCGTAACCGAGGCGCAGAATAGAAAAGCGCCGGTGCAAAAGCTGGCCGATCGGGTGGCCGGCATTTTTGTTCCTATTGTCTTATTGATAGCGACAGCCACTTTTGTAGTCTGGTTTGTGATCGATCCGCACAGCGCTATGCTTCTGAAAGCACCCGTGGCGGTATTGATTATTGCCTGCCCTTGCGCTCTTGGTTTGGCCACCCCGACAGCCATTTTGGCCGGCACCGGACGAGCCGCCCGACGAGGTATATATTTTCGCGGCGGTGATATTCTTGAGAATACCGTCAAAGCCAATCAGATTATTTTTGATAAAACAGGGACTTTAACCGAAGGACGATTTGAAGTAATTTCGTTTAAATCGGTTGATGATAAAAGCGATGAATCTCTTTTTCAATTGACCGCCTCAGCCGAGTCAGGCTCACAGCATCCGCTGGCCAAAGCAATTGTTGAAAAAGCGAAATCTCAGAATATAGAATTATCAAGAGCCAATCATCTGACAGAGTCTCCCGGTTTCGGATTGAAGGCGGAGATTGACGGGCATCAGGTAATTGTTGGGAATAGCGCTGCGATGCGACGGGACGGCATCGATATTGAATCACTGGTTGAAGCGGCCGATGAAGAAATGGGCAAAGGGAGGACGGTTGTTTTTGCGGCCGCCGATGGAGCGGCCTTAGGGTATTTTGTCCTGGCGGATAAGATCAAGGATGAGGCACCGGAAGTGATAAATAAAATCCGCCAAAGCGGGCGCGAGGTGGTAATGCTGACCGGAGATAATCATAAAACGGCCAAAGGAGTCGCCAGAGCATTGGGTATTGATAGATTTGAAGCCGGTCTTAAACCGGAACTGAAGGCGACTATTGTGGATACTTACCGTCGGGCAGGGAAAAATGTCATTATGGTGGGGGATGGTATAAATGATGCGCCGGCGCTGGCAGCGGCGGATATTGGAGTGGCCTTGGGGAGCGGCACCGATGTGGCGATTGAATCGGCGGATATAATTTTGGTTCGCAATGACCTTCGGGCGCTTTTGGAAGCGCTGGATATTTCACAAATGACTTTCAAGACGATCAAGCAGAATTTATTCTGGGCCTTTTTCTATAATATTGTCGCCATCCCGATTGCGGCCGGGGCGCTGTATCCGCTGTTTGGTTTCGGCCTTTCACCGGTGATTGCCGCCGGGGCGATGGCGTTTTCCTCGGTCTTTGTAGTAACCAATTCGCTGAGACTGCTACGCTAAACAGTTTTAAATAACCCAAAAGGCCCGGCATCAGACGGGCGAAGATCCGGCGGCATGCGCGTGGTTACGTCCCTCGCATGACTTTAAATCAGCAAAGTTGTAGGTCGGGTTTCGAAACGGTGAACGAAGTGAACGAGTGAGAAACCCGACAAATGGGTTTAATACTTGCTGTGCGCGGCAGACTTTAGTCTGCCCGGAAATAATGGCAATGAAATAGCCTCACACGATAGAACAGACTTTTAAATGGCGGAACCGCAAGACTTCGTCTGGGGTTCCGCCCTACCTCTTTCGCTGACGGCGGATTCTCTTGAAACTGAGGTTCCCCCGAAAAAGTGGACACTGAATTAAGCCTGAGGTATTATAGTGATGACTAAGGAGGTGTTCCTATGGGGGAAAAGCGACGGCAATTTGATAAGGATTATAAGCTATCTGCAGTAAGGCTGTTGGAGAGTTCGGACAAGCCTTTAGAGCTGGTGGCACGTGGTCTGGGAATCAGCGGCAGCATGCTTCGGCGCTGGCGTGTTCAGGTTGGTTTGAATGGTCCGGATTATTTTAGTGAATCGGGTCGTCAGAATCGATCTGAGATACTGCGTTTACGTCGCGAGAACAAAGATCTGAAGCGTCAGGTTGAGATTCTAAAAAAAACTCTTGGCTTTCAGAGTCCGGCAAGAAGGAGAAATATCGGGCCATAGAAGCACAGTCGGTAAAGTATTCGGTAAGGCTAATGTGTTGGCTATTGGGCGTATCGGCGAGTGGCTATTATCGCTGGTTGAAATGTTCTGAGAGCCGGCGTTGCCAGGAAAACTATATTTTAGTAGGAGAAATGCGCGAGATTGACGAGATGGTGGGCCAGACGTATGGTTCACCGCGAATGCATGCGGAGCTTTGTGCTCGGGGGTATTCTTGCGGGCGCAATCGGGTGGCTCGGCTTATGAGGAAACATGAGATAATGGCGAAGATGACGGTTCGATTCCGACGGTTGACCAAGGCGGGCAAGAGGAACCCGGTGGCGGCCAATGTTCTAGATCGGAAATTTCAGGTTTCCGTTCCCAATCGGGTCTGGGCGTCAGATATCACCTATATTAAGACGGCCGAGGGGCATTTGTATTTGGCCGTGGTGATCGATCTTTTTAGTCGACAGGTAGTTGGGTAGGGGATGTCGTCCCGGCTCAATCCGGATTTGGTGGTGAATGCGTTACGTCAGGCGGTGGCGAAGCGTGACATGGGGCCGGGTTTATTGCATCACAGCGACCGGGACACGCTTTATTCCTGTGATTCCTATCAGTGGTTATTATCGGAAAACGGCATGGAATGCAGCATGAGTCGAAAGGGCAATTGCTACGACAACGCTTGTGTGGAATCATTCTTTGGAAGTTTAAAGAATGAATATGTTGCGTTCGAAAAGTTCCGCAGTCGTAAGGAAGCGCAACTGAAAATCTTTGCCTGGATTGAAGTATTTTATAACCGCATCCGGCGTCATTCAACCCTGGGATATGTAAGTCCCATTGACTTTGAAGAAAGAAAAACATAACCTAGTAATAGTGTCCACAAAAGTGGGGGAACCTCAAACCCGACCTACGAGTACTAAAATATTGCGAAACAAGGGAGACATGATATGGATCGTGCGCCATTCCAAGTACTAATTTTTCCGTATCGGGTATTGCCAAATGATGACATCCTGTATGCCGTATTCCGGCGGGATCTTTCCACCGGCGGCTACTGGCAGGGAATTGCCGGCGGCGGCGCCGTGGGCGAATCTGAGCTGGAGGCGGCGAGGCGTGAGGCCAATGAGGAGGCCGGTATCGACCTCAACAGTGAGTACGTAAGGCTCGATTGCTATGCCATGATCCCCGTGGTTAATGTCTGCGGATTCAAATGGGGAAAGAGCGTACTGGTAATCCCCGAGTATTGCTTCGGCGTGAGAATCAAGCATGAAAATCTCATCCTTTCCAGCGAGCATATGGAATATCAGTGGGTTACGTATCAAGAAGCCCTGGATATATTGCATTGGGATAGCAATAAAAGTGCGTTATGGGAGTTGGATTACAGACTCCGGGAAAAAATAGGATACCCGATGTAATCCGGATTTATATCGTTTCGGTTTATGGATTAGATAAATAATTAATAAATGCGGAATGGAAATAAAACTGGTATATATTCCCCTTAACGATATGGTATCATTGATTATTGGTCTGGGCAATATCGGGGCGAAATATAAAAATAGCCGGCATAATTTTGGATTTGATTTATTAAATCTGCTGGCTGATAGATGGCAGGCTAAGCCCGAGCCCGGACAGGGAGATTATTATATCACCGAAAAGGAATTTGAGGGGCATCTTATCCGGCTGGCGTGGCCGACCACCTATATGAACAATTCGGGATTAGCGGCGGCTCAAATTATGGCCGATTATCACTTATCTGCTAATGACTTACTAATAGTCCACGATGATTTCAATCTCCCCTTAGGGAAAATCAGGCTTCGCGCTGATGGTTCTGATGGCGGTCATAATGGAATGGCCTCGATAATATATCATCTGGGGACCGAGAAGGTTCCTCGTTTACGGATGGGGATAGGTCCGGTTCCAAATGGGGTCGATCCGGTGGTTTTTGTTCTTAATAGATTTGAAGAAAATGAGTTAGAGATAAAGCAGAAAATGCTTGATAAAGCACGGGAAGGTATATTATATTGGTTCAGGAATGACGCCGAAAAGGCGATGAGTCTGTATAATCAAGACCCTGCTCCGGATGAAGCATCGTCCGGAGCCGTTTGAAACTCTAAACGTCCGCAGGGAGGATATTTGATGCGTCTTTATGAAACCACATTTGTTTTAAGTCCACAGGCTGATGATGCCGCTTTTGACCGCCAGATTAAGGCGGTTACTGATTTAATTAATCGTTACGAGGGGAAAGTCGTTCGGGAGAGCCGCTGGGGTATTCGGCGATTGGCTTATCCGATAAAAAGATTCACCCAGGGATTCTATACGCGCACGATTTTTGAAGGGAACCAAACGGTTCTTACAGAGCTGGAGAGGTTCTATAAAATCGAAGAACCATATATCAGGTATTTGACCGTGCTCTTTGAAGGGAACTTGGAAGAGGAATTGAGCCAAGCGGCAGAAGAGAGTTATGGCGCGACGATTTCAAAGCCCGCCTTTGAACCTGTTGTCGAGGTTAGGCAAGATAAGGTAGAAGTGACTGAGAAAAAGCCGATAGCAATCGACAAAGCTGAAAAGCCGGACATTAAGAAGGGGGTTGAAGATGATGAAATATAGCCGCGACCGCGAGCGAAATAATACGAAATCAAGCAATATGGCAGAGTTTGATATGCGAAGAAGGCGTCGGGTCTGCCGGTTTTGCGAAGAGAAAATCAATGTCATTAACCATCATGACGAAAGATTGCTAAAGAGGTTTGTCAATGAGCGGGGAAAAATTATTCCGCGGCGAATCTCAGGAAACTGCGCCCTTCATCAGAGAACGTTAACAACAGCTATAAAGAGAGCCCGACATATAGCAATTATGCCATTCGCCAGCGAGGTATACCGGTAGCATTCTACCGGTTGAGGTCAGGTAATGCCGGATTGGCAGAGGGCCGAGCGCTATATCAATTATTTTGGTCTGTTTCTGATATTGGCCTTTCCTGTCGCCGCGGCTATTCCCGTCGCAGGTTATGTAATTGAGACAGTCGCTCTTTCCTGTGTGATTCTTTTTGCTTTTAGAAGAAAGCGACTGCTGCTGGCGCTCGGTTCGGTCGGTTCAATCGCCATAACCTGGCTGGTTTTTGGGTTTAACCCGATGTTGATAGGTGTCTGGGCGATGGTAATCATACCCGGAACATTGTTGGGCGGGTTAATGGCCGAAGGTATGACAGCGGTGAAGTCCTTTGTTACGGCGGCGCTATTTATGGCGGCAATTTCTCTTTTTATTTTTTGGAGTGAAAAGGAGACGCTTTACCAAGTGCTGGATTATTTTCAAAGCTGGACTCAACCGGAGACCGGTATCAAGGGAGACAATGGTAATGATTTTGCTGTCTGGGGAGCGAAGGTAATAATGATAATTAAAAGACTGACACCGTCGCTTATGGCTCTTTCCGGGATAACCCAGCTTTTCATCGCCGCCATTCCGGTGTTGCTCATACTGCGGGGCGCCGGCGGATTTGCTCCCACCTTCGGTGACTTTGTCTTTTGGAAAATGCCCCTTAACTATATTTATCCGGTCGGCCTTTTCATAATCTTGAGAATGGTGGGCGGCGAGATAATAAAAATTGTGGCGGATAATTTTCTGCTATTCTTTGGAATCTTTTATACCGTGTTTGGTTTTGCGGTAATAGAGTATTGCTTTCGGAAGTTGAGACTTTCGCTCTTCTTGCGGGTATTATTCTATATCGGGTTGTTTTTTATGCAATTGCCGGGTCTAATTTTAATGGCGGCGGTTGGTATTTTTGACAGTTATTTTGATTTTAGGAAGGTTAGAGCGAAAATAATAGGTTAATTGAACGTTACTTGATGAAAGGATAAAAATATGAAGGTGATATTACGGCAGGATGTGCCGGATCTTGGCAAGGCAGGCCAAACTCTGGAGGTAAAACCGGGGTATGGGCGCAATTTTTTAATACCAAGGAATTTGGCTATTCCGGCGACCAAAGCTAATCTAAAAGCAATTGGCGAGATTGGAAAGCAGACCCAGATACGGGAGCGTAAGAAGAAACGCGGGGCCGAACAGATAAAGGATAAATTGGAAAAACTATCGCTTACCATTGAAGTATTGGTTGGCGAGGAAGATAAGATATTCGGCTCGGTGACATCGCAGAATATAGCCGAACTTTTAATGGTCCAGGGGATGACAATTGATAAGCGGGATATTTTGTTGGAAGAGCCAATTAAGTCGCTCGGTATTTACACGGTGCCGATAAAAATCGATAAGGAAATTATTGCCAATGTCAAAACCTGGGTGGTAAGGAAGCCATAATATATGGGGATGCTTGAAGTCAAAGTTGATGGATTGGCACTGGATATGACAACCAATTCGCCGGTTGTAATCTTGGCTCCCTTGGAGCTTAGTAAGGTTCTTCCGATATGGATCGGTCATTCGGAGGCATGGGCGATTGCGATGGAACTTTCCGGAGTCGGCTCCAAAAGGCCAATGACGCATGATTTGCTGAAAATGGTAATAAATACTCTTTCGGCCAAGGTTGAGAAGGTCGAGATTACCGAACTAAAAGAGCAGACTTTTTATGCCAGGGTAACGTTAACCTCCAGTGGAAGTACTTATGCCATTGATGCCCGCCCGTCTGATTCGATTGCTCTGGCTCTGAAATCGGGAGCGCCGATATATGTCGAGGAAACGCTTTTCAATCTTAAAGAGAGCGACCAGCCGTCAGAATTGAGTAACGATCCTGAATCGCTGGCCGACAGGTTAAGAAAAATCAATCCGGAAGATTTCGGAAAATATTCGCTGTAGTGCAAAGATTTCTTTCAAAATTCGCTATTATCTGTTGCCTGGGTCTGTTTCTATCTCCGGCGGCCAAAGTCTATGGGGATGAGGCATTGTTTAATCAGGGACGGAGGTTTCTCAACAGCGGCCGTTATTCGGAAGCCCGTCGCATATTCATCGATTTATGCTCGACTAATGCCGATCCTCAACTGGCTCCAAGGTATCAATTTTATAAAGCCAAAGCGGCCTATTATGCCAATTTTTTCACGGAAAGTCTTAACGATTTTAATCAACTGATAGATAATGCTCCTCAGTCCGGATATATTCCCTATGCCTATTTTTTTGCAGGCAATATTCAGTATCGCCTTCGCCATACCGGTGCGGCCATAGAAGCTTATCTTGGTTCGTATAAATTGTCTTCTAATAGACTACTGGATGAAATTGTTTTAAAATCAATTGAATCCATTGCCGCCGATCCGCAGTCAGATGTTCTAAGAAATATTTCAATAAGCACCATCCCCGATAAGAAGAAATGTGATTTAGTGTTGGCTGTCGGGCGGGGTCTTATGGAGCAGAAAAAATTTCAGTCGGTTCATTCCCTTCTTGCTTATTGCTCCGGAATAGAGGCCGACAGAATGAAGATCGAGGCGGACCGTTTACTTAAGGAGCAGGTAGCCATAGGGATAATCTTGCCTTTGAGCGGCGAATTGCAGAAATACGGAGAGGCGCTCCTTGATGGAGCGATGCTGATGATTGACAAATATAATAGGGAGGCCGGATATAAGCTTACCCCCATCGTTTATGATACCAAGGGGGAGAGTGTGGAGGCGGCACGGATAGTCCGCCGCTTGGCTTCCGATGGAATGGCAGCGATTATTGGCCCCTTGACCAGCGAAGAAACGGCGGTGGTTTCGGCCGCCCTATCCTGCACCGATGTGCCGCTGATTATCCCGACGGCCAGTCAGGGGGGATTGACGGATCTGTCGTCAACCAGTTTCCAGATGCAACCAACTCTTGATTTTCAGGGTGCCAGAATAGCTGAATATGCCATCAAGAAATTGAAGTATGACACCGCCGCCATCATAACGCCGACGACGGCGGATAATCTCCGTATGGCCGAAGCTTTTAGGGAGCGATTCAAGGAGTTGGGGGGAACGATTATCGGTATCGAATATTTTCGTCCCCGTGAAACCGATTTTGGCTCTCTTATTCTTGACCTTAAATCGCTGGCAAACAAAAATCTATCCGATTCATTGACCTATATAAATGAAAATGGGGATACTGTCGAGACCAGAGAAGTGCCGGTGAAACTGGAGTGCCTTTATGTCCCGGCCGATGCCGAACAATTGCAGCTTCTTCTACCGCAGATTAACTTTTATAATCTTCAGACGATTTACTTGGGTGGTGAAGGATGGAGCAATAAAGAGATTTATGAATTGGGAAAGGAAATTACCAAAGCCTGCTATTTTACCTCCGGCCGGGTAGGCGGCGACACGGGAACAATATTATACCGCCGGTTTGCTTCTGATTTCAATGGCGCCTATGGACGAGCGCCGGGAAATCTGGAAGCTCTCGGTTATGATGCGGCGACCCTTATATGCAATGCTCTTCGTATCGGCAAATACTCGCGCCAGGAAATAACTCATTACCTTTCCGGCATTATTGATTACAAGGGGCTAGCCGGGCAAATATCCTTCGGTGTCAATCGGGAGAATATATTAATGCCTATTTATACGATTGAAGCCGGACAACCAAAAAGGATTGAGTATTGACCCCCAGAGAGCCAATAAATATATTTATAAATGGAGAATACGGTGGAAGATGACAAAAAATATGCATTGAAAATGGTAGTTGACGGAAAAGAACGAAATGTAACATTTGAGGAATTGGCCCTTTCCAATAATCTGGCGCAGGAGGCTTTGGTACGATTACTGATAGATAAAAAGGTCTTTGAGCCAAAAGAATTGCTGGAAAAGATGGAGCTGGTTAGAAAAGAAAGATATCGGGTCCCCGAACCGGATAAAAGTTAAGAGTTATGTCCGATAAAGAGCGCGATCAATTCTCTTTGCCGTTGGAATCAACGGCCAGATCAAAACCAGAATCAAAAGATGTGGTTTCAGAAAGTGATAATGCGGTCCTGGAATGGATCTGCCATCCGGCCAAAAAAAATATGAAAGTAACAGCGGCGGTTTCGGTTTTTGTGGTCCTGCTGGTGGTGATCGTTTATTATATATCCTACTCGGTCTGGCTGACGGTTCTGGGATTTATGATTCTTTATGGCTCGTTATCGGCCTTTTATTTCCCAACGCGGTATAAATTGACCGGAAACGAAGTAATTATTAAAACTGCCTTTCAGACTCTTCATAAGCAATGGGCGCAGTATAGATCCTTTTACCCCGATAAGAACGGTGTGCTTCTTTCGCCCTTTCTACGGCCTTCGCGGCTGGAGAATTTTCGAGGTGTTTATATTAGGTTTGGGAATAATAAGGATGAAGTAATGGCTTTTGTTCGGAATAAATTAGTGAAAGAGGAAGGTTAATATGGGGTTGTTTGGAGGCGCTGTTGAACTTCCCGAAGACAAGAAAAACCCGCCCATTCCTGACGAAGAAAATGCCATTTTAGAAAAATTAGCGCTCAAGGTGGTGCGCTGGCGGATGGCGGTTCCGGCCATACTGTTTTTGGAATCGGTCAAGCCGCTTAATTATATCGGGTCGCAGGCGTTGGTCTTTTTCGAGCCGATGGTGCAAACGGTATTCAATTTTAAGGATTATGAAACGCTTCGTATGGCTATGGAGCGGCGGGAAAATGTGGAGAACCTCCTGCAGAAAATAGAGAAATATGATGCTCTTATGTATGAGAGGGAAAGAGCCATTAGAAAGTTCATGAAGGCGGAGAGGAAGAAATGGAAATGGTACCAACGATACCTTGGTATCGCCCGCCCGAAAATTATCCTCCCTGAAAATCTTTGTACCCCGACCTTTGATGCTATCGAGAAAAAGTAGTCGACGGGTGGCCCATTATTTATGATGGGTTTGTTGTAAATGCGCGGCTCGCCGCGGCGAGTAGGTCGGTGTTTCGAATGATTCGCCGCAGGCGAAGAATGAGAAACCCGACAAATATATTGTGTATTTATGAAATTTCTAAGACGAATAAATATTAAGGGCGCCAAGTACTTTTAAAAGCGCCGTCAGGAGTCTCTCCTGACGGAATAAATTGCGTCGGGAAATCCGCCATGGGGGACCGACGCCGCATTAAGAAAGCCAGAATTCATATTAATCATGGATACTGGATCAGGTCCAGTATGACAGACGGGGAGAAACCGGTGGCCCACTCGGTACCCCATCCAACGGATGGGAAATTTTGTATACCCTGCTCCGTATCGGTTTTGATCCCCCGACCAGATATTCCAAATAGCGATTTATCTTGATGTGTCAAATTTATAATTTAATCCCCGGCCTATCAGTACTAATGCTTAAGCCCATCCGCTGGATGGGGTACCGGCTGAAAGAAATTGGGGAGTAATTAACGAACCGATTCTAGAGGGTGAATTTGGAGAATAATGAAGATGTCGGGTTTCTCATTCCGACTATCGTCGGAATTCGGAACACCGACCTACAACTGCGGCATAAGAACGCGCGGGGTCACACCTCGCACTCCGTGCTCGGCAAGACACCGCGCAACGCTAGAGAGTAGGTCGGTGTTCCGAATGATTCGCCGCAGGCGAAGAAT
>JAPLUS010000051.1 GCA_026397495.1 Candidatus Zixiibacteriota bacterium
GTCGTTATTGCCGCCATCCCATAAAATGACATCCGCTTCCTTTTCTGCAAGCCTAACAATCATCTCATAATCAACGCCGGCATAGACAATGATACCGCGGTCAATATGCGGTTCATATTCTTCCCGTTCTTCGATGGTGCATTTATATCGGTCGAGGTCTTCATAGGTGGCAAAGCGCTGACAAGCCTGTTTGGCCAAATCGCCATATGGCATTGGATGACGAATAGCAACTACTTTAAGTCCCATATTGATGAGAACCTGTGCCACCCGGCGGGTTGTTTGAGATTTTCCACAGCCGGTTCTAACAGCGCAAACCGCGACAACCGGTTTCCGCGACTTAATCATTGTCGGCCCCCCTCCCTCAAGGGCAAATCGCGCTCCGGTGGACATTACATAGGCGGCCTTATCCATTACATATTCATAGGGAACATCAGAATAGGAAAAAATAACTTCATCGATCTTATGCTTCTGAATCAATTCGAGTAAATCATCTTCGGGATATATGGGAATCCCCTTGGGATAATGCGGCCCGGCCAATGACCGGGGATAACTGCGCCCATCTATTTCCGGAATCTGTGTCGCCGTAAAGGCGATCACCTCGACCTGCTTATTATGGCGATAAAGAACGTTGAAATTATGAAAATCTCTTCCGGCCGCCCCCATTATGATAATTCTCTTTCTTTTCATTTTTTCTCCTTTGGTTGATTACTTGGTCGAATGAAATACCTGAAGAAACAACATCAACTTAAATGGAAGATAATAACCAGATATAGACAATAAGGTAGAGCAGTAGAAGCACGCCCCGTTGTCCACGAATAAATTTACACTGTGCCATAGTCATATCTGCCAGTTTTGCTGCTGTCAATAATATAAGTTATTTACCCATTAAGAATCAATCTGAGTTTTTTGAATCTTACCGGAAAAATCAACATAAATTGTTTTCCATTCCGAAAAGACATCCAGGGCCGCCGTGCCGGCCTCACGATGACCATTGCCGGTTTCCTTGGTGCCTCCGAAGGGCAGATGCACTTCAGTTCCTATCGTTGGCGCATTGACATAAAAAATACCGGTACAGAGGTCCCGCATGGCGGCAAAGGCCTTATTTACATCCTGAGTATAAATGGATGATGACAAACCGTAAACGGTGTTATTGCCTATTTCGATGGCTTCTTCAAACGAATTACACTCAGTAATGGAAGTAACCGAACCAAAAATTTCCTCACGGAAAATAGTCATATTAGGCGTAACCTCGCCAAATATAGTCGGCATTGTGAAATAACCTTTATCATATCCCGGGCCTGTCAGGCGACCGCCGCCACATAACAACTTAGCTCCGTCCTTATTCTTGCCGATATCCATATATTTGAGAACCGTCTGCATCTGCGATTCATTAACGGCCGGCCCCATCTCGACCGATTCATCAAGGCCATTTCCCACCTTCAAGGACTTGGCGCGCTCAACCAATTTTTCTGTAAACTCCTTGATAACTTTCTTATGAACGATTAGGCGGGACGAGGCTGTACATCTCTGCCCGGTCGTGCCAAAAGCACCCCAGATAGCCCCTTCAACCGCAAGCTCCACGTTGGCATCATCCATAACCAGAATGCAGTTCTTTCCTCCCATTTCAAGATGACAATGCCTAAAATCAGAAGCACAGGCTTCGGAAACTTTCCGTCCAACTTCTGTTGAGCCCGTAAAACTTATAACGCCTATATCCTTATGGCGCATTAATGGCTCACCGACGTCCTTTCCTGAACCGGTTACTATATTAACCACGCCGCCGGCAAGTCCTTCTTCCTCCATAACCTTGATAAAGTTATAAACTGAAAGCGGTGTATCTGTGGCCGGTTTAATCACAACGGTATTACCACAGACAAGGGCGGGCATAATTTTCCATGAGGGAATTGCCATCGGGAAATTCCATGGAGTAATCATTCCACAGATGCCTATTGGTTGGCGGATCGACATCATGAACTTGTCAGGTAACTCAGAAGGAGTCGTCTGGCCAAATTGACGGCGTCCCTCGCCGGCCATATAGAAGCTCATATCAATTGCTTCTTGAACATCACCGCGAGTCTCTTTGAGGATTTTGCCCATTTCTCTGGTCATATCGCGAGAAAATCGCTCTTTCTCTTTAGCCAGACGGGCCGCGATGCGAAAGATTATCTCCGCCCGCTTGGGGGCGGGAACCAAACGCCATTTTTTATAAGCTTCTTTAGCGGCCGCTATGGCATCATCAACATCGCCGGGGGTCGATTTTTGGAAAATCCCGACTATATCATCGGTATCAGCCGGATTCCGATTTTCAAAAGTCTGACCCGAACGTGAACGAACCCATTCACCAGCGATATAATTTTTATATTCTGTTACATTCTTCATTAAATACTCCAAACCTTTTACCAATCAACGTCTTATTTCATCTGTCTACTTCATCTTGGGGCGCCTTCTATAAGTAAGAACCTAAATATATTTATTATTTATCAATTGTCAATTTCTTTCCTGCCATTCTATGAGCTAGGACGCGAAAGGACTTTAACTCCCGATAGTCTTTGGTATGCCGGAAAATGACAAAACAAAAAGGCCGGAGGGTAAGATTCCGCCGGCCATAAACTTGGAAATGATTCTCCGTCAAATTTCCATTATCTCTTTCTCTTTCCCGGTCACCAAATCATCGATCATA
>JAPLUS010000391.1 GCA_026397495.1 Candidatus Zixiibacteriota bacterium
ATTGGCCAGCCCGTCCTTCTTGGCTGACATCAGGGCGCCGTCAGCATAAGAGAACATCTCATGGGCAATATCTTTAATACTTTTATCCTGATATCCGGGCTCATAGTGTTTGATAAAGTAGCAGTTTTCAGCATAACGAGCACAATCGAAGAAAAAGAGAATGCCATTTTTGTGACATATCTCTGCGGTCTCCTTAATATTAGCCATTGAGACCGGCTGACCCCCCATAGAATTATTTGTGACGGTCATAAAAACGACCGGTATTTTTTTGGATTCTTTTTCCTCGATGAATCTGGCTAACTGCCTATTATTCATATTCCCTTTAAATGCGATTTCATCATCGGAGGCCGCCTCGGAGCAAGGAAAATCGACAGCCAATCCCCCTTTATGTTCCACATTAGCCCGGGTCGTATCAAAATGAGTATTATTGGGAACATAATCGCCCTTTTTCAGGACAGTGGAAAAGAAGACATTCTCGGCTACCCGTCCCTGATGGGTCGGGATAATCAATTCCATTCCGGTGATATCTTTGATGACCTGCTCGAACCGATAAAAGGAGCGGGCTCCGGCATACGATTCATCGCCGAGCATCAAGGCCGCCCACTGGCTGTTTGACATTGCCCCGGTCCCCGAATCAGTCAAGAGGTCAATATAGACATCTTCGGCTTTAATCCTGAAATCATTGTATTTGGCATTGCGAAGAATCTTTTCACGGGTTTCCCGCGGTAGAAGAGCAATCGGCTCAACGCTTTTTATTCTAAAAGGTTCAGCCGGATGTTTGAACTTTTCCAAAATTCCTCCCGCCTGGATAAGGGTTATTTCTTTTTAAATAATTGGAGAATGGTAATAATTATTTAAATCTTAATCAAGGTAAATTCCGCTCTGACTGATCCGGTCAGAAGATTCATAAAATTGCGGATGGGGGGATTATAAAAGGGTTTCAAATATTCAGCTCGGTCGATATCAATCAATCCCATCTGTTTCAAAACCTCAAGACAAACCGGATAAAGCGCCCGAGCGTTACCATCATGAATTTTCACGGCCACTCCTATCGGCGGATCGATAAAACCGATCCCCTGAATTGCCTCAGCGCCACCCTTACAGATAATATTTCCCGGAAAAGAGCGCATCAAAGCCAGATCAAAACGTCCCTCGCCGGAAACCATCTCAGGGAAATCCGTTATGGCCTTTTTTATATGCGCCAAAATCATCGAAGTGCGGGGATCGCCACCCTCGGCATTAGCCAATTTTTTGAAAGCAATGGCGGTTCGAATCAAGGGCATGCCAAAATTGGGCGCTGAACAACCATCTATGCCCAATAGAATCTTCTCTTTTGGGTATTCATATATTTTTGCCACCGCCTCAAGAATCATCTGCTGAGCTTTGGACTGGGAATTCAGATACTCCCTAATCTCTTCACCAAGAAATCGAGAGAGCGCCAGAAAACCGGAATGCTTGCCCGAGCAATTATGCCTAAGCGGATCTTTGTGTTCCTGACAGTGAGGATATTCACCGGATATCTGCATAAAAATAGGCAAATGGGTACCGCACTTAAGATCTTCAGGGCGAGTACCGGCAGCCTCAAGATTGGAAAGAACCACCTCGCGATGCTGATCAGTGCCGATATGTGAACCACACATGATGGCTAATTGCTTAAGATTAAATCTATATTTATGGGCCGCGCCGGTCTGAATCAAGGGAATCAGCTGGAATGGTTTGGACGACGATCTCACAAAGGTAGAAAATTCCGGATCGCCGACATAATGAGTTAGCTTTCCCTCTTTGTTGACGACCGCGATAGAACCATAATGGACTGATTCCTCACGTTCCCCCCGATAGACTTTGGCTACAACTACTGTCATATAATAGAATTTCCCTCTTATTTTATGGACTTATTTCTCCCCCCGATGATGACGTTCCGCCTCTTTTTCCATCTTTTCAAGGCGAGTATAATAATCAGGGAATTCATTCAGATGAGCCAGGGCAATTTTGCCGGTTAAGAGTGGGTCATTATCGGTTACATTGGTGGCCGGGTCGCGGAGGCCATGTTCCAGCTCAACATCAAGCCCCATCCGAAATTGCTCAATATCAAATTTTTTCCAATCGAGGCGCAGTTGATTGCCAATCTCTTTGGCCTCGTTAACCGTAAATTGCCGTTTAGCTGTCATTTGATACCTCCTTATTTATCAAGATTTGCCATATTAGAAAACAATTAAATGGTATTAAAGGGGGAAAAAAATAGTAAGTCAAGGATTCTTGTTATTGTGTGGCTTTGTCATTGCGGGACAATAAATAAGGCGGGAGTATTAACTCCCGCCCGAACATATAAATTGTCGTGGTTTTATCCGGTCTGGCGCATTCGGCCGGTGAATTTTGCCCAGAGCGATTTCATTTTCAATTTGGCGATAGCACTGCTTGGATCCAATTCTTTCGGGCAAACCTGCTGACAGTTAAAAATAGTATGACAGCGGAAAGCTCCAAAATCGGAAGCCAGATAAGCCAATCGTTCACCGGTAGCGCCGTCGCGAGAATCAGCCACATAACGAAGCGCCTTCAGAAGGGCCTGCGGTCCGAGATACTTTTCATCAGTACCCGCCACCGGACAGGAACTGTAACAGGCGGCACAGAGAATACAATCCACATATGGATCCAACTTAGCTCTCTCCTTAGGCGACTGTTTAAATTCTCTCACCGGCGGTTCGCCGGCAGGGATTAGATATGGTTTGATTTCGGTATACTTGGCAAAGAACGGGTCAAGATCAACAACCAAATCGCGGACAATCTTCATATGCGACAGCGGCCGAATAGCAACCAGATTGCCAATATCGACCACTTGTGTTTCGCAGGCAAGACGGTATTGTCCGCCAATATGCATCGCACATGAACCGCAGACGCCCTGACGGCATGACGAACGAAAAGCAAGAGTCGAATCAATATTCTCAAGTATATGGTAAAGGCCGTCCAAAACAGTCATTCCTTTTTTCTCCGGCAGTTCGTATGTTTGGAAGTAGGCCGGCCCGCCTGATTTGGGATTGTATCTGAAGATTTTGAAAGTCGGCATATCAATACTTCCTTTCTTCAGGTTTATATTTACCTAAGGCAACGGGCTTGTAAGATATTTCCGGCCCTTCCGGTTTATAGGTAAAAAGGGAATGTTTCAGCCATTGTTCGTCAAGGCGTTGGCTGTAATCACGACGGAAATGCGATCCCCGCGATTCCGTGCGGTTAAGCGCTCCCTTAGCGATACACAAGGCGGCATCGATATTCCCGGTGATTTCTTTTACCCACAGGAAATCATAATTGAATTTTCCGATATCAGGAATGGCGCGGATATGGGAGAATCTCTCCTTAAATTCAAAAATTTGTTCCAGGCCCTTCTTCATATCGGTTTCATTGCGAAAGATGCCAAATTTATCCATCATCACCTGGGATAATTCATTTTTGATAGTATAGGGATTTTCTTTGCCGTTTGATGAGCAGAGCTGTTGGAATCTATCTTTTTCCTGTCTCAAAGCAGAATCAAGGGCGTCAGTATCGACGGTTTGAGTCATTTTCTTCACCCGCGCCGCCGCATGCCGGCCGCTGCGGGCGCCGAAGACGACTGTCTCGAGAAGCGAATTGCCACCCAGACGATTGGCGCCGTGGACTGAAACACAGGCGCATTCCCCAGCAGCATAGAGACCATCCATAGGGGTCTTGCCGTCAGCATCGCAGCCAATGCCGCCCATCGTGTAATGCATTGCCGGATGAATAGGAATCGGTTCTTTAATTGGGTCGATGCTTCTGAAATTAATACAAATTTCGCGGATGCCCGGAAGTCTCTCCATAATCTTCTGGGCGCCTAAATGTCTCAGATCAAGATAGACAAAGCGGTTTTCAAAACCGCGCCCTTCATTTATTTCAGTCTGGATGCAGCGCGAAGTAATATCCCGAGGAGCCAGTTCCATAATTTTCTCCGAGACATAATTCTTCATAAACCGCTCACCTTTGTTATTGGTCAAATATCCGCCCTCGCCGCGACATCCTTCGGTCATTAAAATCGAAGAACCGTCAAGTCCGGTCGGATGGAACTGAATGAATTCCATATCTTCCAGAGGGACACCGGCCCAGTAGGGAAGGGACACACCCAGTCCGGTTGAGGCGTGAGCATTAGTGGTATTGACCGAATAGATCCGCCCTGAGCCGCCGGTGGCAAAAATGACGGCATTGGCTCCAATGGTTTGAAATTCCCCGGTATGGAGATTCATTACCACCACCCCGGCACACCGTCCGGCCTTAACCGCCAATTTGATTACAAATCTTTCATATAAGACCTCAATATTCCTTTTAACTACCTGTTGATATAAGCAATGTAGAAGATAATGACCGGTACGGTCGGTGCCATAACAGGTACGCGGGTAACCACCCCCGCCAAAAGGACGCTGGGCAATGGTCCCATCATCAAACCGCGAAAAGGGACATCCCCAATGGTCAAACTCAAAAATGGTCTCCGGCGCGGCATAAGTCATAATCTCAACCGCATCCTGATCAGCCAAGAAATCGGAACCTTTAATGGTATCATAAGCATGTCGGTCGGGGGTATCATCTTTGGCGTCGGGATGATTGGCCAGAGCCGCATTAATTCCTCCCTGGGCGGCTCCTGAATGGGATCGGACGGGATGAATTTTTGAAAGCAAGGCCACTTTCACTCCCGCGTCATGAGCCGCAATAGCGGCCCGCATCCCGGCCAAACCACCCCCAACCACAACGATATCATAAAACATCTTTTTTGTCTCCCTTACATAGTTGAGTAATAGCCCGGTTGCATCTTAGGCCATTGTAGCACTACCGCAATCACCATAATAATTACAAACAGAGCCAGTTCTATCCAGAAGAAGAGCTTATGAGCCCGCGTTAGTCCGAAAAAATCGCAAATCGAAACCCTCACGCCATTCAGCATATGGAAGAAGACCCCGGCTACAAGCGCCACTTCCAGAATCGCAAAAAGCGGGTTTTGTACCATACCCATGCGCTTGGTAAATGACTCTTTACCGGATATGGCTGAAGATAAAACATAAGTATGCATCAAAAGATAGACCACCAAGCCAATCCCTGTGATACGATGAAAAAGATAGGCAAAATTGCCGGTGTTTTTATTGAAAATAGTATCATCATAGGCAATTTTTAAGATTTTCCCAAAGGTCATTTCACACCCCCGCCGCAAATAAATTAATCAGTGTCATGGCACCAATGGCAACCATAATTAAACCCACTATCCAGAAAAGCAATTTGGTGGTGGATGTAAAACCGCCGGACGGCCGATAATCGGCCAGAATAGCCCAGATACCATTCATAGCATGGAAAACACAAAAAGGAACGAAGAGAAGATAATATAATTTCCACCAGAGAGAGCCGGTTAAACGGGCATTAACCTCCGCAAAATCTATCAAACCTTCTCTATGCAAAAAATGATGCACATTAATATGCGTGAAGAGAAAGAATGCCAGAAAAAGCCCGGAGAATCTCTGCAGGAACCAAGTCAACAAACTCTGATTTGAAACTTTTTCGGCCATAAGCCTCTCCTTGCAGAAAAAATGAAGCTTCAGTTAATATAAAAATCGGAACTTAAGCCCCTTTTGAGATTTGTCAAGGATTATCTGTAAATATAAATTTACACAAAAGAATTTGCAAGGGATTGGCCATCTTGGGATACAGCAGATAAATAGTAATGATTTATGATAAAGCTATCGGTATCGCCATTAAATAAATTTTATTCCGG
>JAPLUS010000362.1 GCA_026397495.1 Candidatus Zixiibacteriota bacterium
GGTTTTCCCTTCGCCGTCATCTGCATCTGATCCAGCAATCTTGGTTTTCTATTTCCCGCCATTATGGGCAATATTTCTTCGTCCTGTTGTTCCACTGGCTGTCCAGAATATCCCGTCGCCGGAGATAAGCCGCTCCTGGATAAAGAGGTGGGAAGAATTTTACCCAAAGAGGAGAAAAGTTTCTTGAGTTTTTTTCTAATATAGAGAAAAGCCAATACCGCCAGGGCGAGAAGACCGATTTTTTTCCCAATATCAAAATAGAAATTCTGCTGGACTATCTTATCCAATTTTTCCTGTTCGAATTCCATTGAGGTTCTATCAAAAGCTAAATTGACCACTTCAATTTGGTCATTTCTCTGTGCATCAAAACCGACGGCATTCTTGATAATAGCGTTGATTCTATCAATTTCTTCTTGTGGGCGCGGTTAATAGACCGGCTGCTTTGTGCCGTCGGCATTTTCCACTGTTTTATATAGACCATCAAGCAAAACCGCTATTGACAGTCGTTTAATGCTGCCGACCGAATTTACCATATGCTCAACAGTTTTATTAATCTCATAGTTAGTTACGGCCGTTTCAACCTTATTGTCATCGCGACTTTCGGCATTCTGTTCCTGTTTGTCGGAGGCTGACTTGGACTCGCTGCTTTTCTCCTCGCTTCTGACTACTTGGGAATTAGGATCATAGAGTTCCGAGGTTTTTTCCAATTGCTGGAAATCAAGCTCAGCCGTAACACGAACAACCGATTTCCCCTGGCCAATTACGTCATTAAGCATTGATTGGGCCTTATGCTCCAAGTATTGCTCTACACTTTGTCGCACCTCCAACTGCGATGAAGAAAGTCCGGCTAAAGCGTCAGATTCCACTGCCGACGATAGAAGCTCCCCGTTATAATCAATAATTGAAATATTCTGCCCCTTAAGACCCTCTACTGAAGAAGCAACCAAATGGGTGATTCCGGACAATTGTGATTTTGATAACCCTCCCCCATGTCTCAATTTGAGCACGACCGACGCCGTCGCCTCTTGCTTATCTTCCTTGAAAAGGCGCTCTTTGGGCATGACAATATGAACTCGCGCCGCCTCAACAGCCGATAACTGCATGATCGTTTTCATCAGCTCCCCTTCAAGAGCCCGCCTATAATTAAGGTTTTGCAGGAATTCAGTCATACCCAGGTTTGATTTGTCAAATATGGCATAGCCTACATTCCCTGATCGGGGCAATCCCTGTGAAGCCAATGAAATTCTCAGCTTATAGACATCATCAGAGGAAACCATAATGGTTGTTCCCCCGTCTGCCAATTTATACGGTATACTCTGTTCGGTCAGTTGATTTACCACCTCACCCGCCTCGGCCGCCTCAAGATTGGAATAGAGAACCGAATAATTAATGCTCTTGACCCAGCTGCCGACAACCACCACCCCCACAATTATTCCGGCGACAACGGCAATTAATACCATTGCCTGACTTGGCGTCATAGCCCGTACAAAATCTGAGATGCTTTTAAAGAACGCTTTTAGATATTCCATTACAATTCCTATTTATGGTTGCCTGCCGTTCCGATGGCAGGTTTATTTGAGAATTTTATTTTCTTACATAGGCATTCTTACCAGAGTTTGGTAAGCGTCAACAAGTTTATTTCTAATCTCCAAAAGCAAATCCATTGTAATACCGGCTTCCTCAACGGCAATCATCACCTGATGCAAATCGGCCGCTTCCCCTGTGGCAGCCAATTGCTGAGCTTGGGCCGCTTCAATCTGGGAACTATTGACGGAATCTATTAATTTCCCGAATACTTCTGTAAAACTGGGGCCCCCCTCTTCCTTCCCAACGGATAAACTATTCTGAATGTCGCTCTGGAGACCGGGTACCAGTTTACCTATTTGATTAACAGCGCCACTCATAATCTGACATCCACAATATTCCCTAAACGAGATTTTTCGGACGTTCCTTTTTTCTCATAGGTCAGTCCTTCCGAACCGGCATTCTTGAACTTATCAAAGAGCATTTCAAGGGCTTTTCTCTCTTCCGTTGATAGCATATCAAGAAAATTGCCGTTCTTAAGTTGAACCGATAACTTTGAACCGGTAGCCTCCCCTTGACCGGGTATGACAACGCGGTCGGTCGGCCCTGGATTATTCACACTTTCCGTTGAAGTTGCTTTCTTATTAATCTGAGCTTCGCCTACTGTCTGACGATACGCTTGGATTCCGATGGGATTGATTTTCATATGCAGTTACCCTTTCTCCTATATATCGAGTGCATTTTTTGCCATTTCTTTGGCTGATAAAATTGCAGTTGTATTAGCTTCATAAGCTCTTGAGGCAGATATCATATCTACCATTTCATTGACAATCTCCACGTCCGGCATTTTGACATAACCTTTTTCATCGGCTTCAGGGTGACCGGGGTCATAAACCATCCGGAAGCTTGAAGCGGGATCTTCAACCTCTTTCCCTTCCGCTTTGGAAACTTCCATATCATCCCGCGATAATCGGGAAACCCCATTGAGATGGTTGGCATTGGTACGGACCAAATTGGTTTTGGCACCCGCCATGATATTACGGAAAGGTATTTGCTCTTCGGCGGCAGATACCATTACTCGCTTGCGACGATAGGGCCCGCCTTTTTCGGTTTGGGTTGTTTCCGCATTGGCAATATTTTGGGCTACCACATCCATTTTCTTGCGCTGAAGAGTTAGGCCGGTAGCGGAGATTTCTATGGAACTGAATAATCCTGACATATTGTTACCTATTTGCTTCTAATAACAGTCTTGAGATTCTCGAATTTCTTGGCCAATAGAGTAGCACCGATGCTATAATAGATTTGGTTTTGCGCCATATTGGCCACTTCTGTATCGGCGTTGACATTATTTATTCCATTACCATCTTTTGATTTATTCACTATTATTTTGGAGCTGCCCTCACGACTTCTCATTGATGGAATATGCCCCGGATTGGTTGTCATTACCCCCAGATGGTTTTTATTCCCGACTGCCTTTTTCAATTCGCCTTGGAAATCTACATCTTTACTTTGGTATTTGGGAGTTGAGACATTAGCGATATTCCCAGCAATAAGTTTATGGCGAATTGAAGCGATATCCAAGAATCTCTGCAACAGAGGGATACCACTTTTCTCAAAAACTGCCTTGTTTAATAAATCGGACATACCATTACCCGTCAGGACATTTAGCAAGGCTGATGCCAAACCGTCACAATCGACCAAATGGATTGTTGTTCAATATATTACGAGGATCAATGAATGACCGGCGAGATCAGCTGTAAGGAATATTATGCCCTCAATTGGGTGAAAAAGTTTCCCTCGGCTTGTTTTCCTGCAGGATATAATTTAAAGAGCTTGGCTCTGCGGCTGTCATCTCTTCCGTTAAAACTACCACATCTACCCGCCGATTCTTGGCCAAGTTCTCGTCACCGCTATTAGCGACCATCGGGCGAAACTCACCATATCCGAGAGCGGAAATCTTGCGGGGATCGAACGCATGCGATTCACAAAGGTAACGAACTACCTCCGTGGCTCTGGCTGATGAGAGTTCCCAATTCGATGGGTATTTGAGGGTATTTATCGGCCTATTGTCGGTGTGCCCCTCTATTCGAATATGGTTGGAAAGATTTTGAATATGTTGCGCAACCAAATCAAGTATTACTTTTGCCTTTGGTTCCAATATGGCAGAACCCACCTTAAAAAGAGCTGATTCCATAATGTGTATCACCAGACCTCGTTCGCTGACTTCAGTGCTGATTAACTTATCATCTTCCATCTGCTCAGCGCCCTTTTTAATGGCATCTCCGATTGATTTGAGATTGCCGATATTCAATACTCCCTGGCCCGCGGTAACTCCCATTTGATCGCCCCTCTTAATTACGACGGTTCCCCCTTTTAAAACTCCTGAAAGGGCTTCTGACATCCGGCCAAACTTCTTGGCGTCAACTTTCGACATCGAATACATAACGATAAAAAAGGCAAGGAGAAGTGTTATCAGATCGGCATAGGTTAACAGCCATCTCTCAAGATTTTCATGTTCATCGGACTTTCTGTGGCGCGCCATTTTCCAATCACTCCTCAGCTCCACGCATCCTGGGAGCGATAAAGGATAAGAGCTTTGTTTTAACAACTCGCGGATTGTCGCCGGATTGGATAGAAATAACACCCTCCATAACTAAATCAAGGATTGCCAATTCTTCCTCATGGCGCAGTCTTAACTTATCGCTGAGAGGTAAATAGCAAAGATTGGCCAAAGCCACGCCCCACAGAGTGGCGATAAAAGCGCCGGCAATGGCCTCAGCCATTCGATCGGCATTGGAAGTATTACTAAGAGTATGAATTAACCCCAGGACGGTACCCATTATACCCAAGGTCGGTGAAAATCCCCCCATTTTTTGAAAGAACAAAATCCCTCTCTTGTGGCGATCTTCAATATATGCTATTTCAGTCTCCAATATTGTCTTTAGGGCTGTTATCTCAGTACCATCGATGACCAGTTGTATGGCCTTTTTGAAAAATGGGTTTCTTACATATCTCAGATCATTTTCAAGACCGAGTATCCCCTCACGGCGAGCCTTTTCAGACATTTTAACAATCATATCAATAGTTTGGAGTGGGTCAGTGGATCTGGAGAAGAAGGCCAATTTGAGAAGATTGGGGATATTCCATATTGTTCTAATTGAAGTCGTTACGACCGAAGCGCCAATCGTTCCAACAATTACGATAACCATGGCCGGCAATTGAACAATGGCTCCCAGACGCCCACCCTCCATAAAAAAAGAGACTAGGACAGCGACTATGCCAAGTAATAAACAACAAATAGTAGCTATTCGCGGAGTTATATTTAGAGCTTCCGCCGCCTTTGTCTTATTTCCTTGAAATTTTTCCAAGGTTTTTAAGATCAGATATTTTTCCCCTTCGGCCAAAGTCATATCCTGACTGAAACCAGCGGTTTTATCAGCCAATCTTCCCAAAGCCAGCTCTTTGGGAAAATCAGATATTCCTAAATTTCCTTCCGATGAAGTAACCACAGCGCGTTCTATATAGTTTTCTAATTCCCTGATATTTCCCGGCCAGTGATACCGCATAAATAGTTTTAGGACGTTCTCATCCACCGATTGGATATTCTTATGATTTTCCCGGCTGCTTTTTTCAATGAAGTGATTCACCAATAAGGGAATGTCTTCCAGTCTCTCTCTTAGCGGAACTATATGAATTGGTATTACATTAAGACGATAATATAGATCTTCACGAAATTTCTTTTCCTGAATGGCTTCCTTCAAATTCCTGTTGGAGGTGGCAATTATTCTAACATCCACCTCTATTGAGGTGCCGGAACCAATTCTCTCAAATTCCCTTTCCTGCAATACCCTAAGAAGTTTTGCCTGCAATCCCAAGGGCATTTCTGATATTTCATCCAGCAGAAGGGTCCCGGTATGGGCTAGCTCAAACCGGTCCCGACAATATTCTGGAATTGACTGATCAAATCGGAACGTAATTGTCTATTCTCACGGCGTAAATTGATAAGCTCTGAGACTCGTACCAGCAGTAATTCTATGGCATCAGGTGAAATCGGTTTAAGCAGATAATCGTATGCTCCCAGTTTCATTGCTTTAACTGCATTTTCAACGGTTCCATAAGCAGTAATCATAATGGCAATAAGTTCCGGAAGAATCTCTTTGGCCTTCTGCAAGAGGGTGATTCCGTCCATTTCTTTCATCTTAATATCGGAAACCATCACATCATACGTTCTTTGGCTAATTCTTTCCAGCGCTTCTTCCCCCGATAATACCGATTCAACATGGCAGCCCGTTCGAGCCAATGTTTCCGTGAGAAAGGCATTGACCAGTTTATCATCATCAACTACAAGAATATTGAGTTTCATATTATTTCCCTCTTAACCGCCTGCTTTCATTGGCAGGACAATGGAAAACTTGGTTCCGTGTCCGACCTCTGATTCCGCTTTTATATCGCCACCGTGAGCTTTGACTATTTTCCAAGCAATGGAAAGTCCTAATCCCGTGCCCTTTTGTTTGGTAGAATAAAAGGGAGAAAATATTTTGCCCAGATCCCTCTCTGGGATTCCCGCTCCATTATCTTCTATTTCAATTTTGGCAACTGCCTCCAATGCCGACAGCTCCAGTTTATGTCCAAAATCCTGCTGGGTTTCCGGCAAAGATAGTTCACGCCACCTGACCGTTACCGAGCAATCCGGCCGGCCGGCTTCCAAACCATTTTTTATCAGATTAAATATCGCCTGCTTAAAAAGCTGTGGATCAATCTCTATAGCGATTTTTCTATCGGACACAAACTCCCGTATAATACTGCCGCCTGTTTCCTTGAGATTATATTGGTCTGAGAAATTATCCAGAAGATTGTTCATACAGTCATTCAAATTCACACCGACCTTATGGGCTACCTCATGCCGTGCGAAATCCAGCAAGGTTTCGATAATCTGATTAATACTATTTACGCCGATGACAATTTTCTCCGCCATTTCCTTCTTGGCCGGATCATCTTTTAGGTCCCTGGCCAGGAGAGCGGCAAAGCCACTGATGCCGCCAAGAGGATTGCGGACTTCGTGAGCTATGGAGGCCGCCATCTCCCCTAACGATGCCAGAATCTTCATCCGAGACAACTGCTCTTCCATCCGTTTAATCTTGGAGATATCATGAAACAGTTCTACTGCCCCGACCGTCTCGCCGCTATGGTTTTTCAAAAGAGAGGTAGATATCGAAAGAGCTAAAATTGCTCCATGGTGCGATTTTACTCTTTTTTCAGCATTGTCAAACATTTGGCCTGTCCGAATTGTCTCCACTGCGGACACTTTAGTTTTCTCTATACTTTTAAGTATTTCTTCATATTGCATTTTCCCTGATTCATATGCGTCAGGGCTAATACCAAGCATCTTCTGGGCGGCCTGATTCATATGGGTGATCTTACCGGCTTTGTCTATTGCAATTACGCCGGATGAGATGGAGTAAAGAATGCTATTGAGGAATTCGGTAACCGCCCGGTTTTCACCCACCAATGATTGAAGGGCCCGGTTAACAGACTGGAGCTCTTCGCTTTGCTGGGAATGGGTTTCTTTGAGGGTGAGATATTGTCTCTGAAGTTTATTAATTATTTTATTAAAAGAGGAATAAGTCTCGGCAAAGCGCCCAACCTCTTCCGATATTTCTATCTCATAATCATCCATATCTCGTAGATTCCCATTCCTAAGCTTCACTTCCATTGGAAAATTATCGAGAAGGTTGCCGGTAAGCAACAAAAATTTGAAGGGTTTAATAAAATAGTCATCAACTTTAAGTCTTAGGGCATCTATGGCGGTTTCCACGCTTGGGAATCCAGTCATAATTACAATCGGCATTGTGGGAAAATGTACCCGGGCGGATCTGATAAAGGAAATGCCATCCATGCCCGGCATTTTTAAATCAACCAGGGCTATATCAAAGAGCCGATGCTTAATCAACTCACTGCTTTTTTCTCCTGATTCAGATACCATAACATTCCAATTCCT
>JAPLUS010000427.1 GCA_026397495.1 Candidatus Zixiibacteriota bacterium
AGGGGTTCCGGATGAGGCCTATAAGAGGGCCATCTCTCTCGGCATCAACAAGATAAATATTGATACCGACCTCCGTCTAGCCTGGGTTGGTGCCGTTCGGGAAATTCTAGCGACAAAGCCGGAAGAATTTGATCCTCGAAAGATTCTTGGACCAGCGAGGGAGGCAATTAAGAAGATAGTTATGGAAAAAATGAAGCTATTTGGCTCTGTGGAAAGAGCTTAATCAGTCTTTAAAAAATATTATTAAAGAGTGGCCTCTGAAAGAGCCACTCTTTTTTATCCCTATTTCATAACTACTTGCAGAAAGGGGCCTTTCCCATATAAAAAGTGAGAGGATAGTGTTTTCATTATCAATAAATTTAGCGAATCCAATCGAAAGAACAAAATGTGGTTGTTTTAAATATTTAAGGGCGTATATTTTATATAGAAATGGATCAGCTTGGCTCATTAGATTTGGTGAAAAAATATAAAAAGCGGGCTGTTGTTGATGGTGTTTCTATTATTGTCAACCCCGGTGAGGTAGTTGGTCTTCTGGGACCCAACGGGGCCGGCAAGACAACCACTTTTTATATGATAATCGGTTTTATCCGACCCAATAAAGGAAGCGTGTTTATCGGGGAGAAAGATATTACCGCCTTGCCAATGTACAAAAGAGCCGGAATGGGAATCGGCTATCTCGCGCAGGAACCTTCCGTCTTCAGAAAACTAAGCGTTGAAGATAATATAAAGGCCATACTCCAGATGAGAAAACTATCGCATAAGAAACAAAAGGAAAGACTGGAATTTCTTTTGAATGAACTGGATATTTCCCATCTGCGCCGACGAATGGCCTACTCCCTGTCCGGCGGTGAGAGGCGACGAGTCGAGATTACGCGCACACTGGTTACAGAACCTCGATATATTCTTCTCGATGAACCCTTTGCCGGGATTGACCCAATTGCCGTCGAGGATATACAGAAAATTATTGCCCGCCTTACCAAACAGGGGCTGGGAGTATTAATTACCGATCACAATGTCCGCGAGACATTGTCGATCTGCGACAGAGCTTATATTATGTGTGATGGAAAAATACTAAAGGCTGGGACATCGCAATTCCTGGCCGAAGATCCTGAGGCCCGTAAAATCTATCTTGGTGAGAAATTTAGACTAAACTAAAGGTGAAAACTGAACAATCTTCGTATAAGATATTGTAAAACATATGGGAAACTTAATAAAATATAAATAATTGAATGGGGATAACCGATATTAAAAATAAAGGAAAAGGAATAATCAGCCATTGGAACAATTTATTATAGTGCAATAGCTTACTTATGAAACTCGGCTTACAGTTACGACTCAAGCAGACCCTTGCTCCTCAGTTGATTCAATCACTGAAAATGCTTCAGATGCCTATACTAAAACTGGAGCAGACTCTTCGCCATGAGCTTTCCATCAATCCGATGCTGGAAGAGCTCGAGCCTGTTGAAACCCTTGAAACACCAGAGCAAATCGGGGAGATTTCTCTTCAGGAAAAGGCAGACGACATTGATCCTAAGTTGGGCAAAATTGACTGGGAAAATTATCTTGGTGATGATCTCGATTATAAATTTAAAAGCACTTATGACAGGAGCAGCGAGGAGGCTTTCGAAAGAACCCCTCTTATCGAAAAAACTCTATATGATCACCTGCTGGAGCAACTATCCTATCTCAAGCTATCTGAGGAAGAACAGCTGATAGGTGCATATATAATCGGGAATATTTCTCCCAAGGGGTATTTGGTTTGCCTTCCCCATGAAATGGCTGAGGAATTGAACTTGCCCGTAGAAAAAGTCGAAAAGATTATGGGCATTATTCAGCATTTCGATCCTTCCGGCGTGGGGGCCCATGATCTGCGCGAATCTTTGCTATTACAGCTTGAGGAAAAAGGGCACAAGGATTCTATTGCTTATCAGATTGTAGACCAGTTCATCAATGTGCTTGACAAGAAATCGATACTGCAGATATCCCGTTCGATGGGAGTGCCATTTGAAAAAGCTCAGCAGGCTATGGACCTTATAAAGACATTATCGCCGACTCCAGCCTATGGTCGATTTGAATCGGCGGCGATACCGATTGTTCCCGATCTAATGGTTGACAGAATGGGCGATGAATTTGTCGTTTATCACAATGACAAGAATTTCCCAAAATTGAGAATCAGTTCCGGTTACCGGCAACTTCTCAAACCGGGCAGCAATATATCCAAAGATACCCGCACCTATGTTCGCGAAAAATTGGAACAGGCCCGCTGGTTACTTAACTCTATCAATCAACGGCGGACCACCATGATTAGGGTTATGGACGCTATTGTGGAAGAGCAGTGCGAATTCTTTGATAAAGGGCCGGCCTTTTTGAAGCCTCTGATTATGGAAGATATTGCCAATAAGGTTAATATGAATGTGGCGACAATCAGTCGCGTATCAAATGGCAAGTACGTCCAAACACCCCAGGGAGTATACGAAATCAAATATTTCTTCAATCCTGGAATCGCTAACGAAGACGGCAGCGAACGCTCAAAACGGCATGTCAAAAACATGATAGAAGAAATTGTTCGTGATGAAGACACTAAAAGGCCGCTCTCCGACCAGGAGATTTTCCAAAAACTGCAGGCGGAAAAAATTGTACTCGCCCGTCGGACGGTCACCAAATATCGCGAAGAGCTAAGAATTCCCGCGGCCCGATTTCGGAAAAGAATGGCGTAGGATTTGAATTGCACGGCACCGTTTCACTTTATACCCAGAGAATAGGAATCAATATTCTATAGGAAGAATAAATCTCAATGGATCGCAATCTCGCGCTCGAAATTGTCCGAGTAACCGAGGCGGCCGCCCTGGCCAGCGCTCAGTGGGTGGGGCGCGGCTCAAATACGGAGGCCGACCGGGCGGCGGTTCAGGCCATGCGCCGGGCATTCGACAGCATCTATTTCAAAGGAAAAGTGGTCATCGGCGAAGGGGAGCGGGACGAAGCTCCCATGCTATATATCGGTGAAGAGGTCGGGTGCGGCGCCGAACCCGAAGTGGATATTGCAGTGGATCCCCTGGAATGCACCAATTCGGTGGCTTATGGCCGCCCCAACGCTCTAGCTGTCATCGCTATTGCGCCCAAAGGACAACTGCTTCATGCCCCGGACACTTATATGTAAAAAATCGCCGCCGGCCCCAAAGCCGCCGAGGCGATTGATCTCAGCCTTCCCCCGGAGGAAAATATCGGACGTGTGGCCGAGTGTCTCGGTTACAAAATCTCCAATCTCACCATAGTTATACTTGAAAGAGAACGACATAACGACCTGATCGCGCGGGTACGCAAGACAGGCGCCCGGATTCATTTGATAGCGGACGGCGACGTTTCCTCGGCCATAGCGGCGGCGCTCCCTGATAGCGGGGTCGATCTTCTTCTGGGCATCGGAGGAGCCCCTGAAGGAGTTCTGGCGGCGGCGGCCCTGCGCTGTATCGGCGGCGCGATGCAGGGACGCCTGGTGCCGCGCAATGTTGAGGAGATAGAACGAGCCAAACAGATGGGGGTTACCGATATCAATAAAATTTTCACCGTGGACGAACTGGCCTCAGGAAACGGCATTATGTTTGCCGCTACCGGTGTCACCGATGGGGATCTCTTGAAAGGAGTAACCTTTCATCCCCATGGCGCCGTATCCCAATCATTGGTGCTCCGACAGAATTCCGGGACCAGAAGATTTATTCGGACCGAACATCACTACAAGGATGCACCAGTCTATTAACCATAGCCTGGAAAGGAGTTAACAGCGATGAACATCGAAATTACCGCAAGACATTTTGACCTGACTCCGCAACTAAAAAAAAGAATTGAAAAGGAGGTAATGGGACTGACCAAGTACTTTGAACATATTATTTCCACCCAGGTTATTCTCGATGTCGAGAAGTATCGGCAAACAGCGGAAATCAAGGCTAAAGTTTATAATGCGGTTATTACGGGCAAGGCTGATTCTAACGATATGTATGCCTCAATTGAAAAAGCCCTAGACAAAGTTAAGACCCAACTCAAAAAGCATAAAGGGAAACTTAAGGAAAAACGACCCGAAAAAATAGCGGAGATAGTTACAAGAGTGACTAGACCCCACACTGATGTCGATGAGATTGATGTGTAAATCACAAAGCCCCCCCGTTTTTAAGGGGGGCTTTATGGTTTATTTATGATATCACGCGCAG
>JAPLUS010000278.1 GCA_026397495.1 Candidatus Zixiibacteriota bacterium
CATACTCCTTGATATCTCTAATCAAGGTTGTTGCCGGCCGGCCGGCAGCCAGAATTGCCATTAGGGCAATCTTCTTCATTAATCCGGCGGCCGTATTTCCGGAAATCTTACGTCCGCTTATCTCACTCTTTCCGAGATACAAATCAATCTTTTTTATTCCACTGTCGGGACTACTATTCTTGGCCAGACTAATTCCGGCACCGGCCGACTTGAGATAGTTAACAAAATCCTTTGTTTCCGCAGTTATGTGGAGCCCTTCAGATCTAAATTCCGTCTTTTTCAAGATGGCCAAGGCCAACCAGGCGGCCAATTGATAACTGTCCGCCGGTACTTCGATGACAGCCCCTCTCAAGTGGGTCGATGGATGCAGTATCATTTCACGCTTATAACTAAATCTTGCTTGTCTTAGTTTTTTCCTTGGATCATCCGGATTGTCTACTAACTCCGGTTTGGTTTCCCGGAAGGTCAGTTTACCTCCCAATTTGATGATTATATTCTCAACCTTGATATCGGACAATAATTTTTCTCGGATGGCCACCGAGCGACCGGAGGAAAGTCCCAGCATCAAAAGGGAATCCTTTGTGTGCGGAAAGACCGCGGATATTTCTCGTTCGATAGGAATTAGTTGATTCTGACCAAACTCAATATGGTGTGATTCATTATTATGCTTAAGGCCTATGCCGATCTCCGAAAAAGATTTCGTCAATTTGGCAATAAATATTGGATTAATGTCATTGGTATAGTTTAGTGTACACTTCCGGCCTTTACCGGCCAGATATCCAATAACCAGAGCCAGAGGATAGACTCCTCCCCCATAATGTATTTCCTTGCCATCCAGAGAAACAGGGCTATTGGATGGACTCATAATAATCTCTGAATCGCCGACGCTAATCTGGCACCCCATTGATTTCAGAAGGGCTATCATCAATTTGGTATCTTTGCTTCGGTCGGCATTTTTTAGTCGCACCTCTCCCTCGGCCATGCTCCCCAGCATTAACGCTGACTGGGTGATATAATAATCACCGCCGATATTAACCGGTTGAGGAATATCCCTTAAGGTGCAGATAGTTTTATTCATAGATAATTTGATTGATCTACATTTCTTGCGGCGCTTCTATTCCCAGAAGATAAAGCCCCTCTTTTATGACAATCTTTACAGCGTTGACCAGCGCCATTCGTACCCCGGTTAAATCGGCATCATCGGAGATAATTTTATCGATCCGACCAGCCGAGTCTTTTCGCTGGTAGATTTTGTTAAAAGAAGAGGCCAATTCCAGTAAATAGGAACTGATCATATGCGGTTCATAGGTTGCCGCCGTCTCTTCTATAATATATGGAAACCTATAAAGAAGCTCCAGCACGCGACCCTCCTCAGGATGATCAAGATGCGAATAATTTGCTGTTTTAGGGATTTCCTTGCCATAATGCTGCAGCAATGAGGAAAGACGAGCATGAGTATATTGCAAATAGGGACCAGTTTCACCTTCAAAATTCAGCACTTTCTCCCAATCGAAGTTAACATCCTTTTCTTTCCGCGAAGATAAATCAGCGAAAACCACCGCACCTAAGCCGATCTGACGAGCCGTCGTTTCAATTTCTTTCAGTCCAGGATTTTTCTCCAGAATTTTCTCTTTAGCCAGACTTACGGCCTTTTTAATAACATCCTCCAGAAATAT
>JAPLUS010000060.1 GCA_026397495.1 Candidatus Zixiibacteriota bacterium
TCGGGATATGGTCTGGGCCGATAGAGCGGGGTAGCTTTTTTGATATAGGCCATTGTATCTTTGTAGGAAATGATTCACAAGAAGCGGAACATCCTCTGGCCGTTGACGCAGGGGGGGCAAGTATATGGTAATCTCATTTAGTCTATAAAAAAGATCATCCCGGAATCGTTGTTGACGGATAGCATCTTCAAGATTCTTATTTGTGGCGCAAATAATTCTGACATCGACATGAATATTATGGATACCGCCTACTCGGACAAATTCCTGTTGTTCCAAGACCTGAAGCAATTTCGATTGCAATTCCAAGGGCATATCTCCAATCTCATCAAGAAAAATACTCCCCTTATTAGCTACCTCGAATCGTCCCGGTTTGGTCTTATGGGCGCCTGTAAAAGCTCCTTTTTCATATCCAAAGAGTTCGGCTTCCAAAAGATCATGCGGAATAGCGGCGCAATTCACTTTGGTAAATGGTTCCTCGGCTCGTCCCGAGAGCGAATGGAGCATCCTGGCTACAATCTCTTTTCCTGTCCCCGACTCCCCTCTTATCAAGACGGTCAATTCCGAGCCGGCTACCTGCTCAATGACACCTTTTACCTGCGCCATCTTAGGCGAATCGCCAATAAATTGCTCATATTGACTACGGGATTTTAATTCCGATTTGAGATTTTTCAACTCTTGTTTTAATCTGCCTTTTTCAAAGACGGAATTGATATGGATTTCCACTTCCTTGACATCAAAAGGCTTATTGATAAACTCCGCTGCCCCAAGATGCATCGACTCAACAATGTTCTTGGTCTCGCCATGCCCCGAAAGCATAATGACATCAGGATGACTGGGAAGTCTGCTTAGTTTCTCCAAAACCTCCAAACCAGACATTCCGGGCATTTTGATATCAAGCAAAATTAGATTAGGCTTTTCTGTGGAAACCATTTGAATCCCTTCAGCCCCGTCCCCAGCAGAGACAAACTCAAATGAAGAAGAAAGCGCCTCACTCAATATCCAGATAACCTTCGGGTCATCATCAATGACTAAAATTTTAGGTTTATCCGTTTTCATAGGAATTGCTTTGCACTTTTTACATTTATCGTCATTGAACTGAAAAAATCAACCCCATTTGGCATTTTTTGTGCCTTTTTTTGCAACTATTTGCATTTTTATATGGGAAGATAGAGGGTAAAATCTGTCCTCTTTCCATATTCTGATTCCACTTTTAGGGTGCCCCCATGAGCGGCAATGATCCTTTCGACCACAGAAAGCCCCAAGCCAGTACCAGTTGGCTTTGTAGTATAATACCTTTCAAAAATTTTTGATAGATTTTCCTTTTTTATACCGTGCCCATTATCGGAAATAGTAATGGACAAGTAATCGATTTTCTTGAAAGGAGGACGGCCTATGCAGCCATATACCTGTATCCTACCCCCTTCATCCATGGCATCCACTGAATTAAGGAATAAATTAAGAAAGACCTCCAAAATCTGATTCTTATTAAGAGGAATATTCCAGCTGCAGCCTTCATAATTTTCGCTAAAAACAATCTCCCTTTTCTTAAACTCCGGCCCCAGAAGCTCGGCCGCCCGCCCGACGATATTCCTGATATCCACTATTTCGGTTTCATATTTATGCGGCTTTGAAAAATCAACCAACTCTTTCACAAGTTCATTAAGGCGGTGAATCTCCTCTTCAGCCATTTCAAAAAATTCTGCATCCTCGGCAACCTTTGGCCATTTCTCTCGCAGAATTTGAATCCATCCCCGAATATTGGTCAGCGGTTTTCGAAGGTCATGCGAAATTTCTGATATCATATTCCCCATGGTCAACAGCCGGGTAGCATTGAGGAGAGCTTTTTCGCGCTCGTAAAAACCGGATGCCTGCGAAATAATTAAGCGGGCCAAAGAAATCTCCTGTCCGGTATAGGGACGCCCGCTTTTTGAGCCGATGCAATAGATATGACGAAGCTCACCTTCCTGCAGAACCGGCAGGGCCGTAAAATTTACGCCGGGTTTGGGGTAGGCCGGGAAATGAGCCAATTGCTCCGCCAAATGGCATGAAATACCGGCGATATCCTCATAGTTAAGATCGTCCAACTCAAGCCCTTCAATAATGATTTCCTCATTCTTAACACGCTCAAGATTTATTGAGCCGCTATCGGTAAGAGGAATATTAGTTCCTACCACCCCAACCGGCTTGAGAATTCTGCCAATTGGTTGCCACTCAAACCAAAGGGCATAATCAAGCGGCATAAGCTTTTTTAAATATTCGAAGACTGCTTGTCGCATCGCCGACACGGAACCCACGGTTGAGAGTTTCTGCGATAATTCAAAAAGGATTGCGAATTCCTTTAGCTTCCGAAGATTATTCTCGAACTGGCGGGCATCATCTATGGCCATAGCGGCTTGAGATGCAAAAGTTGTCAGAAGCTTGAGATCGTGTTCATTAAATACTTCTTCCTCTCCCTTATTGGCCATATTGATAACCCCGAGGACGCGATTGGTTACTTTTAGAGGGACACAAAGAAGGGAAGCGGAACTGTACCTCTCTTTGTTGATTCTTTTGAATCGTTTATCCTTTTCCACATCCGGTACAATCAGGGGAGCGCCCGATTTGGCAACATATCCGGCAATAGAGGAACCCACGGGGAGTTTGACTTTTTCTGTCATTTTTTTATCGAGGCCGAGGGAAGCTTCAATGGTCAAGTATTCCCCGGTCGGATCAATAAGCATCAGCGATCCTATCCCCGCCTGTGTTACACCAGCCGCCAGAGCTAATATTTTATCTAACAGCTCTCTTATATTGGCCGTAGACCCAAGCGACTTACCGGCCTCATAAAGGGCATTGATTTCTTGAAGGCGGTTATGGAGATGCATATTGGCTTGTTTTAGATCTTCCAGCAATCTTGCGGTACCCAGAACAGTCGCTCGTTTTTCAAGACCTCTTTTTATCAATATCTCCAGCTGGGAAAATTCTACCGGTTTTAGCAGGTATTCAAAGGCCCCCATCTTTATTGCCTCCACGGCCGATTCTAAAGAACCATAGCCGGTCATGAGAATAACAATAGTTTCCGGTGAGATTTCCCTCACAATCTTGAGAATTTCAAGTCCCGAAGTGTTTCCCAGTTTAATATCAGTCAAGATTAAGTCAAATGATTCTTTCTTCAATTTGGCAATGGCTTCTTCGGCGGTGCCGGCAGTGGTCACATTATATCCATGATCGGAAAGAAGCTCATTAAGAGACTTGCACATTCCTGCTTCGTCATCAACGATTAATATTTTTTCAGATGCGCCAATCATAATTCTCTTCTTTTTGTTCTATCGGCAATTTAATCTCAAAACATCCCCCGGTATCGGTATTGTAATATTCTATCGATCCTCCATGATTACGAATTATTCCACTGCAGACCGATAAACCCAAACCCATGCTACTCCTGTTTTCTTTGGTGGTAAAAAATGGCTCAAAGATATGCGGGATATGTTTTTCATTTATGCCCGGCCCGGTATCTTTAAAGCGAATTTTAATCACGTGGTCAAGCGAAGTGACGATAATCTCTATTTCGCCCCCATCTTTCATAGCCTCCTTAGCATTAATCAGTAAATTGATAAAGACCTGCTTTAAACCATCGGGCCAGGCCATTATTACAGGCAAGACCTGATTGGCTGTTAGGGACAACCTGATTTTGTTTTCCTCCATCTGACGGTTCATCAGAGATATAACTTCGCCAATAATTTTAATTATGTCGGTGCGAATGAACTTAATTGCCCGCGGCCTGTGAAAATCAAGCAGCTGGCGAACAATTACGGCTATGCGGTCAATTTCCCGACCAATGACGCCAATATACTCCGAGGCTTTATCGTTCTGACTAATACTGCGCTCGACCAGCAGGAGATAGTTTTTAATAATGCCAAGCGGATTATTCACCTCATGGGCGATTTTGGCTGATAAATCACCCAAGGCGGCCAGTTTCTCTGATTGCAGCAGTAATTCCTGAGTTTTCTGCAATTTATTGATAGCTTCCGTTTCCGATTCATATAGTCGGGCATTTTCAATAGAAACAGCCGTCTGGTTAGCTAAGACTGAAAGAAATTCAATATCATCGTCCTGATATTGTCGATTGGAGACTTTGGCAGAGATGATCAGAATTCCTCGAAGTTTGGTTTGAAAAATAAGAGGAACCACCAGGCCGGCCGGGAAATAATCGGTAAAGCTGCTATCATCCGTAGTCGTAAACTTCCTTCTGATTTCATTTACTTGGATCGGACGATTTAGGGCCGTAATATAATCGCCAAAATTACCCTCCGGGTTAATCGATATTTCCTTTGGTGGAAAGGGGGGTGCCCCCTTAGCCCGCGCCAGCTGGAATCTTCTTTTCCCCACTTCCAATGGCAAGTAAAGAGCCGCCTTGGCGGCGCCCATTTGCCCCATTGAGGTTAGCACAAAGGAATCAAGCAGAGTCTGATAGCTTAGGACCGCATTGAAATTCCGGCTTAACTCAAAAATTGTATAAAGGTCATATATTTTTCGGCGTAGTTTCCGGTTGACTTCGGTCAGCTCCATCAATTTTTCGCTGATTTCGGTCTTGAGCGCTTTTACCGATTCTTTTGGCTGTTTTTTATTCCCCTTCTTATTTTTCATAGATTTCATTTTGATGGGCGATAAATTCGCCCACTCCATAGTGTGATCCACAGACAATAATTATATCGTCAATTCCGGCAGAATTAATCAGCTTTCGGGCGGCCATGGTGATAGACGAGGAAATGGACAATTCGGCCTTACTACCGCGGAAGAAAAGATCCAGTTCTTTCGGATCAGCACTGCGATGGGTAGCCAGAGGCGCTATCTCGACTCTCCTGGCTATCGGTTTGAGATAGGCGATAGATTGTTCATGATCCTTATTTTTTACAAGACCAATAACTATGTCGGCTTTTCGTCCCGGATATAATCGTCGAAAGCACTCCGCCATCGCCCTAAACCCTGCCGGATTATGACCAACATCGAGAATGATTGTCGGTTTTCCTTTATTCTTCATTATTTGAAATCTTCCCGGCCAATTGGTCAATTTCAATCCCTTCCTGATATCCTTGGCATATACCCTGAATCCCGACTCTTTAAGAATCTGAATTGCCCTAATTGACAGAGCCGCATTTATAATCTGATGATGGCCGGGCAGGGAAGATTGAAGGTTGTTTAAGGCTAATTCATGGTGGTGAAAATGGAACCTAAAATTCATTTTGGAATGGGAAAAATCCCTTTGCGAGAGAATAACCAGGGGCGCTTTCTTTTTCCTGCTAACACGGGTAATTTCTCTGGCGGCAGGAGGGGGCAAAAATCCAATAAGAATCGGAATATGTTCCTTGATAATGCCGGCTTTTTCGGCGGCGATTTTTCTGAGGGTATTCCCCAGAATATCAATATGATCATAAGAGATATCGGTGATAATTGACAGTCGTGGAGTCAGGGTATTGGTGGCATCCAATCGCCCGCCCAATCCGGTCTCAATTATGGCAATGTCGATCTTTTGATCGGCGAAATAACAGAAGGCCATAGCGGTACAGACTTCAAAAAACGTAAGCTTTTTCCGAGAAATAATTCGTCGATATTTATTGATAAAGGCAGTTATATATCGCTTGGAAATAGCTTCATCATTTATCCTAATCCGTTCACGAAAATCAACCAGATGAGGAGAAGTATAAAGGCCAACTTTATATCCGGCCTGACACAGCATAGAATCAATATAAGCGGCGGTTGAACCCTTGCCGTTGGTGCCGGCAATATGAACCGAGGCAAATTTCGATTGGGGCTTTTTGACGGTATCGAGGAATTCCGAAATATTATCCAGCCCCAATTTCATTCCAAAGAATTCCCGTGACAGAATAAATCGCAAGGCCGATTTATAACCGCCGTATGCTGTTGGCATAAATTATCTCTGAAAATATCTTAAGAGAAGAGTCAGAGTCTCTTTTAATTGACTCCGTTCAACTATTTTATCCAGAAACCCTTTATCGAGGAAAAACTCTGAAGATTGAAATCCCGGAGGTAAGTCTTGTCCGATAGTCTGTTGAATAACCCGCGGTCCGGCAAAACCTAAAAGCGCCTTCGGCTCGGCGATAACCACATCTCCCAAAGAAGCATAACTGGCCATAACCCCGGCTGTAGTTGGATTGGTCAAGACCGATATATAGGGGATTTTTTTCTCCGCCAATACCGCCAAAAGCGCCGCTGTTTTAGCCATCTGCATAAGCGACAATATCCCCTCCTGCATTCTGGCGCCGCCGGAACAGGAAACAATAACCAGCGGTATATTTCTATCTATAGCGCGTTCAATTGCCCGGGCTATTTTTTCCCCAACCACCGATCCCATCGATCCGCCAATAAATTTAAAATCCATAATGGCAAATGATATTTCAAGAGAATCTATTTTCCCAATCCCCGCTATAACCGCTTCATTTAGTCCCGATTTTACCTGTGCCGCCTTTAGTCGATCGGAGTATTTTTTTGAATCTCGGAATTTGATCGGATCGGCGGATTGCAGATTGGCATCATATTCCTCCAGCTCCCCGTTATCAAGAATTATCTTGATATATTTGCCGCTGGAAATCCGGAAATGATACCGGCAACTGGTACAAACCCAGAAATTGGATTCAAGCTGTTTGGTGTAAATTATTTCTCCGCAGGCAGAGCATTTGGACCAGAGTCCATCCGGTATCTCCTTGCGCTCCTGACGAGTCAATCCCTCTTTAGCTTTTCTAAACCAATCCATGTTTTGGCTCATTCATTTCCGAGAGTCTTAATCATAACCACAGCATCTTCATCTGGAAATCGATAATACCCGGGTCTTCGGTATAATTGCGTAAACCCAAATTTGCCATATAAATTAAGGGCGGCCGTATTACTTGGCCGCACATCAAGAAAAATATAGTCACATTCCGCTCTGTCAGCGATTTCTAAAATACCATTTAATAAAATTTTGGCAACTGATTTTCTCTGATATTCCGGGGCAACTCCCATATTGGTCAGGTGGGATTCACCGGCGCCAACTATATATCCGGCGTAACCGGCTACAACACCATCAGTTTCGGCAACAATAATACCACGACCCATCCTGTCCAATTCCTCCTCAAAAGCCGCCGTTGGCCAGGGATCAGAGAATATCATATTTTCAATAAGAACAATCCGGCTAATATCGGATCTTATCATTGGTCTGATGACAATATTAATGCTATTCCCTTTGAGATGTCCGGTCATTTAGCCCTCGCCGGGAATTTTTGAATATACAATGGTTCTAATATCATTATATCATCAGCTCCGGCAGTTTCAAGTTTTTTCCTGCCATAAGCAATAAAATCGTCAATTTTTATAACACAATTGCTCTGGCCAATCACTCTTGGGGCAGAGCTCCCCAATTCACAAATATCAAAATCAATCGGATATAGGGGAAGAGTCTTTGCTCCATTTTTCAATTTATCGGTACCAACCACTGTAATCTGCTCATTATCAAAATCGCTGGAATCAATTA
>JAPLUS010000017.1 GCA_026397495.1 Candidatus Zixiibacteriota bacterium
GCGAAAGCTTCCCCTCACTGCGGAAAAGCGCCTCTTCGTAAAGAGCTTCCGTCGGGAGATTCCAATAGATATTATGCAAATGCCGCAGACCGTGATTTTCCAATCCATAATCGCTTTTTGATATCTGGGAGTGATCAAAAGCGGGCGATTTTATATCAAATATATGCTGATTCATTTCCAATCTCTCCTATACCTTTTGTCTCCAACAAAAATTTCACTGGGCGATTTGGGGTCAAGCGCCCATTTGATTCGGGCGATACCTTCCGTTATTTCTTTGACTGAACCACAGTAGCTCAGCCGAAGATGACCTTCCAGACCGAATTCTTTCCCCGGCACCGTTACCACGAGAGCTTTTTCCAAGAGGAATTTGGAAAGAGCCAGAGAATCATTATTATAAGCGCTGAAATCCGGCAAACAGTAGAAAGTGCCATCGGGCGGGATAATTTTCACGCCGGAGAAAGAGCGTAGTTCATTGACCATGATATTACGATTATTTTCAAGGGTCAATCGTAAATTCTCAACACCGCTTTGCACCCCCTTAAGAGCGCCGGCGGCCGCCTCCTGAAGGACCACCGAAGAACAAGAGGTATTCTGTGCCTGAACATTTATCATCGCCTCAATAATTTTTTCGTTGGCGATGGTCCAGCCGATTCTAAAGCCGGTCATGGCATACATCTTGGAAACACCGTTAATCACAATTAATTTGGATGATTCAACATTGTCTTTGGCAAATTTGTAACAAGAAACAGTGGTTTGTTTATCGAAAGTCAATTTATGATAGATATCATCCATCATTAAATAAATACCCTTTTTCTCGCAGAATTGCACAATTTCGGCAATCAACCCTTCCGGATAAATGGCCCCCGACGGATTATTGGGGCTATTTACCATAATGACTTTAGTGCGCGGGGTAACCGCTTTGGCGATATTTTCCATTTTGGGGAGAAAACTGCCGGGCTCCGGATCAACAATCACCGGAACGCCATAAACCATTTTTACAATTTCCGGATAACTCACCCAGTAGGGAGCCAAAATAATTACCTCATCTTTGGGATCGACGAGCGTAACCATCAGATTATAAATGGCATGCTTGGCACCGTTGGAAATGATGACATTCTTAGGGCCGACCATCCTCTGATAATTATCCGCCGTATATTTGATTACCGCCTTAATGAGCGATGGAATCCCTTCCGTAGGGGTGTAGCGGATATCGGCCGTGGTCAACTTGGCCGCCGCGGCTAAGATGGCGTCGAGCGGAACTTTGCTTTTCGGTTCGCCGGCGCCCAGATGAATTACCGGCTCCCCTTTCTCTCTTAAACGGCCGGCGGTGGCATTTAATGTCAGCGTCGGCGACTCTTTTATTTCTTGAGCCAGTTTACTAATAGTCATCCAATTATCCTTTCATCAGCATCGCAATCGCGGTTACATTGACAATATCATCGGCGGAACAGCCCCGGGATAAATCATTGCATGGTTTTGCCAGCCCTTGAATAACCGGCCCGGTGGCCTTGGCATTGGCCAATCGCTGGGTCAATTTATAGGCGATATTCCCGGCATCAAGATCGGGAAATATCAGAACATTGGCCTGGCCGGCTACCAATGAACCGGGAGCTTTCGATTTGGCCACTTCCGGAACAATGGCGGCATCCACCTGCAATTCCCCGTCAACCTTTAGGTCGGGATAATTCTTCCTCAGAATGTCCAGAGCCGCCAAAACCTTATCGACATCTTCATGCTTGGCCGATCCCTTTGTAGAGAAAGATAGCAGAGCCACTCTTGGTTCCTCGCCGACGAGATTTTTCATTGTTTGGGCAGTTGAGACGGCTATCGAGGCCAGCTGCTCCGGGTCAGGGTTGGGAACAACGGC
>JAPLUS010000296.1 GCA_026397495.1 Candidatus Zixiibacteriota bacterium
GTCTAATAAGTGCGGGCATGGTGCTATTGATTCTATCATTAATTGCGGCTTATAAGCTTGGCAATCCATACCTGGTTACCTTGAGTGTGATTTCCCTGCTATCATTTATTGGGGCATTTTTCTCCCTTGGAACCCCTCTTGTTCTCTTTGCCTGTAAGTTGCCGATCCTGTTGTTTTCCCTGTTGGCCGGATATTTCTATCTTTCTTATCTGATTTTTATCCTTGCTCTTATAATTCTAACCCGTCTATATTACCGAAGAAGATTTCATATTACTTATCCGAGGTTGACTTAATTGAAGTCCATTGCCTTGTTCATATTAATCCTATTCGCCAATGGGTGTGCTCCCAATCGCCATTTTGCGCCACCCGAAGAAAAACCGCGTGAGGAAGATGTTTCCAAAATTGATTACAAAAATAAGTATGAAAACAAGAACTGGACAAAAAAGACTCAAAATATCACTACTAATAGCTTGCTTGGGCTGGGAGAAATTATTCAGAGTTATCTGGGGCGTCCCTCGGCAGGACTCTTCCGCGATAATAAAGAGGGATTAGATTGCAGCCAGTTTACGAAGGATGTTTTCGAACGATTCAATCATACGGAGCTTCCCCGCACAGCCGAGAAACAATTTACTTGTGGCGAAAGAGTCGACATAAATAGGCTCCGCTATGGTGACCTTGTTTTCTTCCGTATAGAGGGACGAGCTGTCGCTCATGTCGGCATATATATCGGCTATAATGAATTTATCCATTCCTCATCCTCAGGCGGCATCATTATTTCTCCTATGGAAGACAAATACTGGAGAAAGAGATTGATCGGAGCCCGAAGAATATTGCTATGGCGGCCCCAATGACCTTATGGCTCTGTTATTTCCCCCTTGCGTAATATATGGTATGGTCAATAAGAAACTGGAAGTTAAGATAAAGAACTTGCCCGCTTCTCCCGGTGTCTATCTTTTCAAAAACAGAGAGGGGAAAATCATCTACATCGGGAAGGCCAAGAACCTGAAGAATCGGGTCCGCACCTATTTCCAATCTCCTCAAAATCATAATATTAAGACATCCCATCTGGTGACCGCGACTGAAGATTTTGACCTGATGATTACTGATTCGGAGATTGAGGCCCTGATTTTGGAGGCCAATCTCGTTAAGGAGTATCGACCGCGATATAATATCAATCTGAAGGATGACAAACATTTCCCTTATATTAAAGTGACCATTAATGAACCTTTCCCACGGATTCTTATTGTTCGTCACATGGCCGATGATGGCGGCCGGTATTTTGGACCATATACGAGCGGCAAGGCGGTGCGGAAAACGGTCAACTTCCTTAACTGCCTGTTCAAAATTCGTAGCTGCAATTTAACCATAACAAAAACGAATAAGAAGCCTCAAAAGGTTTGCCTGGATTATCATATCGGCCGTTGTGAAGGACCCTGTGAAGGGCGGCAATCCGAGAAAAAATACAAGGAGCAAATTGATTCGGCCCTTCTTTTCCTTTCGGGCAAGAGCCAAACCCTGATTGAGAAGCTTAAAGGGAAAATGGAAACGGCCTCAAGGCGGATGAAGTTTGAAGATGCCGCCTGTATCAGGGATCAGCTGGATTCTTTGGAATCCATCAGCCAGAAGCAGAAAGTGGATGTCGGGAAATTGGTTAATCGCGATATAATCGCTTATGCCCGGGAAGAGAGAGATATAATTATCATTGTTCTCCAGATACGGGAAGGTTTGCTGATTGGTCGGCAGGATTTCCAGCTTCATTCGGAAATGGGGGAGAGTGATGCCGAAATTGTATCCGGCTTCATCAGTCAGTATTATAATCATCAACCGAATCTTCCCGACGAAATATATCTTCCTTGCGCTCTTACTGATGAAAGATTGATTGAGCAATGGCTCTCCGGAGGGCGGGGCAGAAAAGTGCAGATATTTATTCCTCAGAAGGGGCAAAAATTGAAGTTGGTTGATATGGCCGCCGCCAATGCCCGCTTACTGCTCGATGAGCTCTTAATACAAAAGAAAGGGTATAAGGAAAGAACCTCTAAATCGGTTCAGGTCTTAAAAGATAATTTGCACCTCGCCATTTTACCGCGCACAATGGCCTGTGTGGATATCTCCAACACGGGGGAATCCGATGCGGTCGGTTCCCTGGTCTATTTTGAAAATGGCCGACCCAAGAAATCTGAGTACCGTCATTTTAAAATAAAAAATGTAAAAGGGCAGAACGATTTTGCTATGATGCGCGAAGTGGTCGGACGATATTTCTATCGATTGAAAGAGGAAAATCGTAAGGCCCCGGATCTGTTGATTGTCGATGGCGGTAAGGGGCAACTCTCATCGGCCGCGACTGAAATAAGATCATTGGGTTTTAACCGGATAAATCTGATTGGATTGGCCAAAAAATTTGAGGAAATCTATCTGGTTAATCATAGGGAGCCATTGACGCTTCCCAAGACCTCTCCCGGATTGGGTCTTCTCAAGCGGATTCGTGACGAGGCTCATCGTTTCGCGGTCGAATATAATCGTAAGCTCCGCACCAAGAGGACAATTCAATCCGAGCTTATTGAGCTCGAAGGGATTGGCGCCAAACGTCTGGAGATTCTTATTCGCCATTTTGGTTCGGTTAAAAGGATCAAAGCAGCAACCCTTGAAGAATTAATGGCCGTCAAAGGAATACCCCGGAATGTTGCTCAAATGATTTTTCACAGAAGTCATTAGGTTAAGTCCGCTCACCGCCAAAATTTCCGATTGCCAATTTGCGATTTGATAGCTATCTATAACTATGCAGCCGCCGGAAGAAAAAGTCTATACTGTTACCGCCCTGAGTCGCCTTATCAAATATGCCTTGGA
>JAPLUS010000342.1 GCA_026397495.1 Candidatus Zixiibacteriota bacterium
CATCCTGACTGTACCCCCCCAGGTAGGTGCTGTAGCCCAGGTTATTCCCGGTAGGGGTAACCTTGGTGACAAAAACGTCCAAGTAGCGCAAAGTGTCCAAGTCTGACGAATCCCGTAATGTCCCCTGGACCGGATTGAGCGTCGGGAAATCGGTGGACTTCGTATAACCTGTCACATAGGCCGACCCAGAGGCATCAACCGCGATGCCGTAACCTATGTCAGAACTGTCCCCGCCCAGGTAGGTGCTGTAGATAAGACTGTCCCCGGCAACGGTAAGCTTGGTGACAAAAACGTCAGTGTTCCCCTGATATATCCCCTGGTAATAATTTACCGTCGGGAAATTGCTTGATTCCGTAAAACCTGTAACATAGGCCGACCCGGACCCATTCACCGCGATACCGTTACCTTCGTCATTAGCGCTCCCGCCCAGGTAGGTGCTGTAAACCAAATTGCTGCCGGAACTGGAGAACTTGGTGACAAAGGCGTCCCCACTTCCCTGATTTGTCCCTTGGTAGGCACTGAACGCCGGGAAATCGGTCGAATAGGTCGTCCCCGTCACATAGGCCGACCCGAAAGCATCAACCGCGATGTCTAAACCTCTGTTGTCAATGCCGCTCCCGCCCAGGTAGGTGCTGTAGACCAGCATATCGCCGTCACTGGAGAGCTTGGTCACAAAGGCGTCATAGTTATCCCCCTGATGTGTCGCCTGGTAAGCATTGTGGGTTGGGAAATTGAGGGAAGCTGTCCACCCCGTCAGATACGCCGCCCCGGACCCATCTATTGCAATGCCATAACCCCAGTCATCACTGTTCCCGCCCAGGTAGGTGCTATAGATCAGGGTGTCGCCGGAAGGGGGGAGCTTAGTCACAAAGACATCAGAGTACGAACCATTATAATTATGGTCATATCCAGAACCCTTCCAGATCATCGGGAAATTAGTAGACCCCGTCGACCCCATTACATAGATCGCCCCGGAAGCATCAACCGCGATGTCGCCACCTTCGTCATTACCGCTCCCGCCCAGATAGGTGCTGTAGACCAGAACCGGGTCGATCACCACCGCCAGGGAGGAGTTAAACTCTGAGCCCAAACAGAATCCAAAAGTGTGATCGGATTGAATAACATACTCCGCTGTTACCGGCTGGCGGCTCCCGCCAACCTCTTGATACACCACCGGAGCCAACTCCCTTATCTCGCCCCATTTCGTCTTCACTACCAGCGCCCCGTCGTCGGCAAGCGCTAATCCTTCAGCCCCTTCATACTCTATCTGTATCTGCGAATAGTCCGCTCCCGGACGCACGACAAAATCATACTCCATCTGATGGCCATTGCCGTAGTAGGTCAGATCAATACCGGGATAAACCCCTTTCAAAATAATCGATTCGTAGTTGGGAACATCCGTCCGCCATTGGGACGGATCGTTGCCGAAGAAATAATTGCATTTGTATTCCATCAGGTTCCCGCCCAATGCCTGCGGGAAAAGGTTGGCCCCGACAAACGAGGCTTTGAGCATCATGATCTCAAGACTGTCCGGCCCATTGTGCAAACCACGGGGGGTTTGACCTATAGGATCTGGATTCTCGCCTTCGCTGGAATTAATCTGTCGGATGAATTCGTAATACGCCCCGGTCGCGGTGAACCACATGGTAACTCCGCCCGCGTTGGCCCGATACAGAATGCTGTCCGGCCACTGGCCATCGTTTTGGGTAAACGCCAACGGCATCGATAAAATGCTTTGCATTACCGAGGCCTGATCAATTTTGTCGCCGGCATTAAGAAGAGGTGCTGCCAGAAGCTGGCAAACAAGCACGACTACGCCGATAGTCAACAATCGTTTCATGAAAACCCTCCTGTTAAATATATATTTTAAGACACTCAACTATTAGCCTACAACAACAGAGTTCTGTTTTGTATTATTTATATTATAATAATAATATAAATGCAAAACATTCCATTTTAAAATTATATGTCTATATTTGTAATCATGGCCACATCTCTTTTCTTATAGCAAACCTAATACCTTTGGGTATCTTGTCTGCCATTTTAAGAGCAAGCCTCCGGAAGGGTTTCGTAAGTAATAAGATACAATGATAAGAGATTTTGTCAAGCTAATTAATGATATTTCAATGCGCAAAATGTTGCACATTTCGGCTAACATTCCGCACTAATGAGCGGCCTTATCCAATTCAGAGAAATGCTCCGCCAGGCCCGAGAAGAAAATGGCACGAATCCGCCAGTGTGTAATTCTTCACAGTTTCAGTAACAATAATTTTATAATGTTAGCAACCGGGACCCGCCTGCCGGACGGGCAGGGACAAGCAGGAAGGATGCTGTTGCCGACGAATAAATGGCTATTAGTTTTGAAAGAATATGGGTTTGTTGAGCAATTGTAGGTCAGTTTGAAACGGTGAACGAAGTGAACGAGTGAGAAACCCGACAAATGGATTTGATATGAAATCATGTTGTGCGCGGCAGACTTTAGGGCTTGTTGAAAAAGTGTATGTTATGGGAAAAAGCCTTATGTATGTTCCATTCAATATCCGAATTTGTCATTGCTGCTCTTTTCCTGTCTTTCCCCGCCGCGGCGGGGAATCCAGTCCGCCTGCGGCGGAGATCCCCGATCGAGTCGGGGATGACAATACCAATGACATTTTTCTCGGAAGTATGCTTTTTCCCTTTTTGGGGACTTTTTCAACAAGCCCTTTAGTCTGCCCGGAAATAATGGTAATAAAATAGTCTTACACGGTAGAACGGACTTTAATTGGCGGAACCCCCCGCCGCGGCGGGCAGTTCCGCCCTACCTTTACTACGAGCACTGCAAGATGTCGCCGATTTGTTACCGAAACCCTGAAGTAGTACACACAGGCGGACTGAGATAAAATTTAGGCAGGGTTTAAAATAACCGGCCCAATTCAACTGCCCGTCTCTGAGCTGAGGTCGATAGTCCAATGCTCATGGGTAAAATCGCGAGAGGCTTGGTTAAAGTGCCTTTTTTAAAATAATACCGTATCTTCTGCTTTTCGCAAAATTCTCTTATCTGATGACATAAGTCATTATAAAACTCTACATGATTCTCATATCCGGTGGAATGGGCATTATAATTAAGCCTGCCGAATATAATCTTATCCGTAAAGGATATTCTCTGCAGTATTTGGTCAATATCCTGACTAATAATATTGGGCGTTGGATATGGCTCAATACTCACCCATGTTTTTGCACCACTGCGAGCAAGCGTTTCAAGACTCCTTATCCGCTGAAACCATTTTGAGGAAAAAGGTTCATATTGCTTCTGATATTGCGCGTCTATGGATACAAGGGTAATACCATACTCGTTTTCGATATTAGAAGCAAAATTCAATAGATCATCGGGGTAAATGCCTTTCGTTAAAGTCGTAACACGTATTCCATTATCATTCAATAGCTTAATAATACGCAGAGACATTTTTACTATTTCGGGGTAACCACACATGAAAGGATCGGACATAAAGCAGAGGTGCACAAATCTGATTTTATCTTTGAATTTTGGAATCTCTTTTTCCAAAAGCTCAATGGAGTTACCTACCAATTTCGGTTTTAGCCACTCTTTATAAGATTTGACTCTGCCAAACCGCAAAGACATACGCATGGCATAACAGGGGTAATTGCACCCGTGCGCACATCCCTCAATATGGTTGATTGTATAATCACCATATTCAACGGCCGTCTTATAAAGCAACGATTTTCTTTGAACCATTTCCATTTTTACTACATTGTCTGGATAGCGTTGCGCACATTTATTATTGGCTTTGATGATTGAATCCGATCTTTTTCTTTCCTGTTTGCGGTGGTTGCATAAGTTGACGGATTGCCGCTATTAACGCTTTGATCTCTTCGTCATGCGTACCAACACGGCGTTCAAGTTCGGAAAGTTTCTGGGCGAATACCTTATTAACAGAAATCATTTCCCGCATATGCACAAAAGCCCGGACGACAAAGATGCTGGTCTCAACCGCTCTTTCTGAGTTAAGCGCACTGGCAAGCATTATGGCTCCGTGCTCGGTGAAGACATATGGCAGATAGCGCCGACCGCCGCGACCTTTTTTTGAGGTCACAATTTGTGATCTCAAAACTTCCCACTCCGTAACCGTCAACTGGAACATGAAATCATTTGGAAATCGGCCAATATTTCGTTTTGTAGCTTGTATCAATGCCCTTGTCTCAACACCATAAAGCTCCGCCAGGTCGATGTCGAGCATGATCTTGTGGCCACGAATCAAATAGATACGGTTTTCAATCTGAGTTGGCTGAATAGCGATATGCTTATTTTTCATTGCTTTGGTCAAGAACGCCTTTTGCCTTTTCAATGCCAGCCAAAAGGGCTTTTTTTGTGTGCATTGAAACCCGATCACCCATGAGAATCCTAAGTCTCTCAAGCTTTTGCCATTGCCCGTCTAGCGCCAGAAGGGCACCGATTTCGAAATAGCCAGTGGCAATATCCATTGCCCGGGCGATATCTGCCCATTCGTGAAGATATTGACGGACTTTCCATTCCGAATCGCTGTTGTCTACAATGAAAAGATCCCCGCCCGAGGTTTTCGATTTGTTATTCATTTATAATGGCGCCCTGCTCTCCTGAAAGGATTGATTTAAAAAAATAAAATACTCATCCATAACGAATTGTCAATATTTCATAATAATCCGGGCGTCGTTGAGCTACCGCAAATAAAAAGAAACACAATATTGAACCTATTTGATTGTCGCGGTTCAGCAATTTGGCGTAACTAAAGAAGTAACCGATGAATGCCAAAGAGATTTTAATTGCATATAGCAAAAGGCTTTGATTAAGCCGCGTTTTCAATAATCCAGTTGCGGAAATCGTCTCGTAGCCCCCTGGTTTTTTCTTGTAATAAAAATTAAGGCATTTATTGGCAGTTACGCAATCACTTTATTTTTTCATAGTCAATGAGAACTCAATTATTTTATATTATCAATATATGAGAAAAGAAATGAGAGTGGATTTATGGCAAACCGCTGAAATATTGGGTGCGCGGTTGTTCGGGGTTTGCCGGATTGATGATGACTTGCGACGGATCTTTCATTTTGAGATTCAGAAGATTTCGGAAAAATTGAATACCGCCATCTCAATCGGGATTCCTCTTTCGAATTCTATTCTTAAAACTCTAATCGACCGCCCCAATATGCTTTACAAGGCGCATTACCGGCAGGCTAATGCCATTCTCGATGATATTGCCTTTGCCGTCGCTTCTGAAATTTCCGGCTCTGGATATGACGCTCTCCCGATTCCGGCCTCGATGGTACTGAAGCGGCATCCGATGATTGCCCATCTGTCGCATCGGGAAATCGCCTTCAAAGCCGGGTTGGGATGGTGGGGACGAAATAACCTCTTGGTCAATAAGACCTATGGGGCGCAGGTGAGACTGGTTACGGTTTTGACCAATCTTGAATTGGAACCGGATATCCCCGCCGATGGCAGCTGCGGCCGCTGCCGAGCCTGCCTTAAGGCCTGTCCGGCAAACGCTATTGCCGAAAAAAGAGAGAAATTTAATCTAACAGCCTGCTCGGATATGCTTCAGAAATTTTCACGTGAACGTAATTTCGGCGCCTACATTTGCGGACTATGCCTTAAACCTTGCGTGGGGAAATCCTAATTCCCATTTTTGATTGGCCAAAGATGCGGAAAATCAATATCTTGGAAATATGGGACGAATAAAGAAACCCCTGCCGGGACGACTGGTTTTATCCGCCATATATTCATCGTCGGAAGC
>JAPLUS010000377.1 GCA_026397495.1 Candidatus Zixiibacteriota bacterium
AGCGCTTATGATGGCAATGCCAATGGCTATTACGGTGGAAAAGAAGACGCCAATTACCGTATCGGTAGAGAGTTCACTGTGTCTTTTTACCCGTATTATACCCAGCCCGATTATGACCCCAAAGATAACCAAAGATATCAAGGGGTTTATTCCCAAAATTAGTCCAATAGCTATTCCGGTAAAAGCCGAATGGCTAATAGTGTCCGAGAAAAAAGCCATTCGGAAATTGACCACCATGATTCCCATGGCTCCACAGAGAAGTGTCAGAAGAGTTAAACCAATCAGGGCTCGAACAATAAATGTTGATTCGGCCCATTCATAGGGAAACAATGTAGCCGCAACTTTATAGACGGCATCATAGATATTAATGGCCAGCAGTGGCATCTTTTCCCTGCTTCCCGTCCCAGATGGGATGCTCCATAAAAATTTCTGTGTGATGACCAAAAACCGCCCGCAAATTGTCGGGGGTCAAAACCTCCCCTGTCGTCCCCTGACATACCAATTTTCGATTCAAACAAATGACCCTTTCAGCATGATTGCTTACCACGGAGAGGTCATGACTGACTATTATCATCGTAAAACGACGGCGATGCTGGATAGAATCCAACAGGTCACAAAACAGTTTTTCGCCCGATATATCAATTCCTGAAACCGGTTCATCCAAAAGCAAAAGATTGGGATCGCCCGCCAGCGCCGAGGCAAGTAGAATTCTCTGAAGCTCTCCGCCCGAGAGTTTCCCAATTTGACGCCGTGATAAATGCTCGGCCTCAACTAAACTTAAGTTCTCAAGCGTCGTTTCCACCAATCGGGATTGTTTTCCCAACCAAAGAGGTCGGTTCTGAAAAGGCATCACTAAAAAATCCAACACTGTCATCGGCAAGCCCCGATCAAAATCCATACTTTGAGGTACATATCCAAATTGGGGCTTTACCATTTTGTTTTCCGCATCTTTGAATTGCAGTTCTCCGCTAAAAGGGGCCTTACCCAGAATTACCTTCAACAGAGTGGTCTTCCCCGCCCCATTAGGACCGACCAAGGCCGTCACCGACCCCCCCGGGATGACGGCATCGATATTTTCCAGGATCTTTAATCGATCGGCTTTAGCCGTAATATTTTTGAGATAAATCGTCGGCCCCAAGTGCGGTTACCTTCCCTTAAAAGCCAAAATCAATGTGGCCAGATTTCTACCCATAACTTGCTCATAATAATCAGCCGGAGGGTTGACCGGACCACTCGCAACCGGATCCAACTCATAAATCGGGAGATCCAATTCTTGTGCCAATACCTTGACTATTTTCGATGAATACTGCGGTTCCGAAAAAAGACCGGCCACCTGTTTTTGGCGGATATTGGCCGCCAATTCCATCATCTCTTTGGCCGAGGGTTCCTGCCCGGGTTCTTTTTCGATGACGTCGGCAATTTCAAAATGATAAGCGCGCGCCATATAATCAAATACTTCGTGGACAGTTACAATTTTATCATTTTTGAGATTCACCAGAGAGACTTTAAAAAGCTGCGACAGACTATCAATCTTGGCTCTATAGCGCTCTTTGTTAGCTTTCAATTTTTCAGTATAGGCCGGCAGATATTCAATCAACCTATCGGCAATTGCCTCAATCATCAAGGCCGCCTCAGGCGGGGAGGCAAAGGCGTGCGGATTATACAATTCCGCCGGAACGGTCTGGTGATTTTCCTCATATTTCAATTTAATCGGCGTTATGTTCTCCGTGGCCAAAATAAGCTTGGGGTGTGAATTGGCGCTGGCCATGGCGGGGGTTAGAAAATTTTCCATTCCCATACCATTCTGCACAATTATATCGGCCTGTCCGATTTTCTTTATGTCCTCCGGCAGAAGGGAGAAATCGTGGGGACAGCCATATGTCGCCGGCAAGAGGAGGTCAACCTTTATAGCGCTAATCCCCTCAGTGATATTTCTCGTGAATAGATAAACGGGGAAAAACGTGGCTATAATTTCTATCTTATTGCTCCCGTTTTTCATCTGGGCTGAATCAGCCGGTACCGCCGCACTTGGCACCCAGAGAATAAAAATGGAAGAAATAATTATCCTGATAGAGATATTTTTGACTCTGGGGAAAAACCCACCTGTATTCATTAAATCCATATTTTCCCTATGCGGCAAATATATAACAAAAATATTGGGGAAAAATGATAAAAATATGGTCAGCCCGAAAAGAGATCCCAAAGATTAGTAGGACACGAGCCCCGCGCTTGCCCGCCTGTGGTGGGGTTCTGCCATTTAAAAGTCCGTTCTACTGTGTGAGGTTATTTCATTGTTGATGTGCGCGGCAGACTTTAGCCTGCCCGTCGTTACTTTTGGAGAAAGTCTTAACAGGCGTAGGGCGGAACCCCAGACGAAGTCTTGTGGTTCCGCCATCTTCCCTGGATTCTGGCTTTCGCCAGAATGACAGTACTGTGGGCGGCTCGCCGCGGCGAGTCCACATCTGCCCCACTGTATCATGTCAACTCCCCATCAGCACCGCACCCTTCCCCGAGGGGATTTTGACCTGCCCAACTGCAATGCCCTCGGGCAGGCTAAAACCTGCCGCGCACAAAGCGGTCGCAAAACCACTCCGGGCTGACACACAGGTCAACCCCTACCTCAACTTTTGCCATCATTGTCATGCTGGACTTAAGAGGCTGTGTCATAATTAGCATATGTTAGAATTTTAGGGCTTAAAGAGTCATGCAATTTATTCATTTTTGTTAAATATTTAAGCGTCCAATTAAATTTTTGTTTTCGGGCCGATTTTGTCCTCAGTTATTGGGCCAAAGC
>JAPLUS010000239.1 GCA_026397495.1 Candidatus Zixiibacteriota bacterium
TAATGAGATATCGAAAACCGAGCAAACCAATGATACATAACGCCAGGGTTCAATGGCGGGGGGGACACAACCAGGATATCTGCCACCCCAAATAGTAAAATAGTCAATTCAATCCTTAAGGCAGCGAATCGAAAAACCACCGCCCTTAGGGTCGTATTCGCGGATTACATCCGAATAATCGTAAAGCAGTTCCCGGCACCAGGCGTTGTCACTATTCTCAGCCGCGTCAAAATGGTCGAGGTGGGGGTAATCGAACCCTCAACTCACGCTGTGGGACAGGGAGTTACATCGCATTGTGATCAAATTGTGACGGTTTTTCCCAGTTTATGAAAATGGACAGATCAGATGATTCGCTCAACCTTCACGCTTAGGTTGTAAAATTCCGCTGCCTGATAGGCATTTCTTCTTGGCCTCGCAAGCTTCCCCAATCAAAAGACCGTCAATTCGTATAACTTCTTGGCATAATGGAGCCGCGAGTCCATACGACAGAGTCAAAAACAGTCGAATGGGTTCTTTACTATCATACTCTTGCCAATGCTCGAATGCCAGACGATTCATATCGGACGGTTGGAACCGATTGCTATTTCGGGTGCTTGGGCAATGTCATCTTCTCCTGACGGTGCAGGTCGCAAATCAAAACTCTCGGAGTGTTTTATATGTGTGGGTCAAAGAGTGGAAATTGACTGTTGCGATCAAAGTTTGGAAACATTCAGCTTTCTATCTTTTTAACGGCTCTACAAACTACTCAGAAACACCAAAATCGTATTTGGCCTTGTTTTGAAAGGTTCCAAGCTGGGAAATAACATTTTTTAAAGTGTTCAATTCTATTGTGGAGAGATTAGAGAGATCGATATAATTGGTGATGTCTTTGCCAAGGTTAAATGCACGCGCCTGCGTTTTTAGCTGTAACACCATCATATAGTCATAAGCATAAAGTATATTCTTATAGAAGGATGAATTAAAGATGCTCTTTTCATGAAGCCGCTGGATTCTCCTAATGGAATTTGTTTCCATTAATTGATGTTTCATGGCGTAGAGACGAACGAGATTGACAATCACCCGCAAAGGACTCTTGATATTCAGACCACCGCTGTGCTCTTCATCCGATTCGGTCTGTATTTTGCCAAACAATCCCAGAGGTGTTTTGTAGCTCATCCCTTCGCGTGCCAAGTGGACCAGAAAGGGCGGATTATCAACCAGTAGTCGCTGCACGTGATTCCCGAGTTCAACAACAAGTGATGTCTCCCCACACACCGGTCGGAAATCAAAAAATATAGCCGATTCTAACAAGTGCTTTGGTTCCGGCTGCGTAATCCATGCGGCAAAGTACCGCCGCCACTCCAAAAGCGGCTGACTCCAGCGTGGATTGTTCGCCATAATATTCCCGGTACAATAGCGAAAGCCGATCTCATTTAACAGACTGCACATTTTTCTGCCATAATTCGCGAAATATGCCCCGACTTCATCTTTTCTGTCTTCCCCGATATCCTGATAAATAATTGCATTGTCTTGATCAGTAAGCAGTGTTTGTTCACATCGCCCTTCGCTGCCCAGTGCAACAAATACATAGGGAACCGGTGGGGAACCCAGATCCCGGATGATAAACTGCTCCAATTTAGCGGTTATGGCATCGGAAGTTGCAGTGATGACATTTGTAATGATGCTTGTGCGCGCGCCACTTTCGCTGAGCGCGTTCACATACAAGGGGAGACGCTGGTAGATAATTTTTAGTTCTGTCACGGATAATGCACTTTCAACCGCGGCTATCAGTACAGCTCCGGTGTTATGTTGAAGATTGACCAGATCCGTTTTCCGAAGAATGCCGTAAATGCGGCCGTTATTGTCTCTTACACATAGGTATTCAACGTCCTTTTCCTGCATAAGGATAACCGCCCGCGATAGGGTTTCTTCTTCGCCAATGCTGATCAGCGGAGCATTCATAAATTCATAGGCAGGTCGATCCACCGGCAAGCCG
>JAPLUS010000340.1 GCA_026397495.1 Candidatus Zixiibacteriota bacterium
AGCCATTTATTCGTCGGCAACAGCATCCTTCCTGCTTGTCCCTGCCCGACCCTGCCCGTCCGGCAGGCGGGCGGCAGGCAAGCGGCAGGCGAGTCCCGGTTGCTAACATTATAAAATATTGTTACTGAAACTGTGAAGAATTACACAAGGCGGATGTGACTTGCCGCTTTTATCTAACATGTACTTATGTGTTAGGTTACAATCCCATTTACATGGAATCAAGACCTACACAACGATGTAAGGAATTTATCAACAAGCCCCAATGACTGCATCCGGATTTACTTTGTCTAATCTTCATACTCTTCGTATGCAAACCATTCGAGAAGTTGTGAAGAATCCTGACGAGGTCGCTCGTAATGATAATCCTCACCCCCACACCCATTTAGAATAATACTATTTTCGCCGAATGATTTTAATGACCAGTAAATATCAGCGTTTGCAAAGATACACATTTTAGGATTAAAAACAGAATCATTAATTGCCACACTCTTTTCCGTGACCAACAGATTGTTATCAGGCATGTAGGCGGTAAATTCCCCAGTTTTACTCATCAGACGAATATTCTGCGCAAAAACTGAGCCGTTGTTATTTGACCTTATGCGAGCCGCCCGACAGTAAATCATGCCATTAAAATAAAAAACATAAGCATGACGGTTGGTATTAATAGTCACGCCTACAACATATTGATCATTATTTCTATTAAATACGGTACCCAACGACCATGATTGGAGACAGATGCCAATATTATCCTTGCTGACGGCGGGCATTTCGTAAGGACTGGTCGGTCTAATCTTCTCAATTAGTTTCAATTCTTGCCAGGTGCCACTGGAGGTTTTTAATTTTAAATTCTTGCTCTTGATCGATAGCTCTTCTCTCTTACCCCCTTCACATTGTATTGTCAATTTATCATGGCGATTTTCAATTGTACACGGATGCTTGGGCAATTCAATAGTGCGGCTTGAATCGCTATCTACCAAAAGTTCATCGCCTGCTATCAAATCTTTGGCTTTGATATCAACCTGTTTCTTAGTTGTATCAAAAATGGCCATACCCCGAGTATCAAAGATGATAGTGTCATTCTTGATATCAAAACGCTCAAGACATACTGTTATTTTGTTCTTCTGGCGCTCAAACAATAATGAGTACCGGGCAGTTCTGATTAATTCACAATTTTCATTAGCCCAGACACCATAAAAATTTTCTATTCCCATTTTGACATCCTTTCCGGCCGTCTTCTTGGAGCTGCATCCGGAAATAACGACTAAAGCCACAATTAATCCCGCCAGAATGCCAATGATTAGAATGGTTGCTATTCCATTTTTCAAATTAATTAATCTCAGCATTTTCCTTCTCCCTAAAATGGTTATCATTATAACTATGATAGTTTGGTGAATAAATCATAATAATGCAACAAAAATCTATCGGATTTGAACTCCCATGACAAAAACTAATGATGACCTGGCCCATGACAGGTTACATGCACGGGGACAGAAGGTTTCATCATATGCCCATTTTTCAGTCAGCAGTCTTCTATTGCATTGTTATTATTATTCCATTTTCAATGAAAATGATATTCCAGAACTATGTCAAGCACTTTTGCCTTTATAAAACTACGCATTCTTACTGACAGATCATGTCATGAAAATAGTCACTCCGGCAGCCAATATTCTCCTTTTCTTTGCAATTGACACTGAAACAAACCGTTCGTACATTAGGCATTCAATATGAATATGCCCAATAAATTAACTCTGCTGAGGATTGTTCTCTCGCCTATCTTTATGATTTTCTTTCTGGTTGAAAATCCTTATAGCCGCGTAACCGGTTTTGTTATTTTTCTAATTGCCTCAATTACCGATTTAATCGACGGGCATTATGCCCGGAAATACGGTATTATTACCGGCTTTGGGAAATTTATGGATCCGCTGGCCGATAAAATTCTGGTCACCACTGCCTTTATTACCTTGGTTTCTCTTGGCTATGCTCGCGCCTGGATGGTGGTTTTGATTGTCGGTAGGGAATTCTATGTTACCGGCATTCGGTCGCTGGCGGCCTATCGCGGAGCCCTCATTGCCCCGTCATTCTGGGCCAGAGTAAAGACCGTAATACAAATGAGCTCCATAATTTTCATACTTCTGGTGGTTACTTTAGATACCATTTTAAGCGGTTCGGCGCCTACCGCCCGCGCCCTTCTGGATTTCAATCACCAGATCGTATTTGATATTATCCTCGGAGTTACAACTTTTATCACTCTCTATACCGGCCTTGCTTACACTCTTAGATATTATTCGATGATTAAGAATCTTCTGCGATGACAAAAAATCAGATAATAAAACTACTGGCCTCCGGTTTCTACTCCGGCTATAGTCCGATTGTTCCCGGGACCACGGGAACCATACCGGCCTTTCTCATCGCCTTCTTCCTGATCGGTAATCACCCCGATTTTATTTGGGCTACGGCGATAGTTTTTACCCTTGTTTCAGTCTATATATCGGGTCAGGCGGAACAATTATGGGGGCATGATTCCAAAAAAATTGTTATTGATGAATGGGCGGGGATGATGACGGCGCTTATTTTGGTTCCCCACTCCCTTTTCAATTTCATGGTGGCATTTTTGGCCTTCCGAGGTTTTGATACCATCAAATTTTTCCCGGCCAATGTAGCCGAAAGATTACCGCGCGGTTGGGGCGTTACGGCCGATGACATCGTGGCCGGAATACAAGCAAACATTTTGACGCAGTTAATCATATATATTAAGATGGTTGTCATAAAATAGAGGCCACCTTCTTGCCAGAGGAATATATGGATGTTGAACTTATTACAATAGGCGATGAGATAATCTCCGGCCATACCGTTGATACCAATTCAGTTTATATTGCGGCCAAACTCGGCGAAATAGGCTTATGGGTTACTTATAAAACATCGGTCGGCGATGACCTGCGAAGAATGGAGGAGGTTATTCTTCAGGCTTTGAAGCGAGCCGATCTGGTAATCACCACCGGAGGTCTGGGACCAACCGATGATGATATCACCAAGCGAGCCATAGTCAAGGTCTTCAAGCGGAATCTGGTCTTTCACGAAGATGTTCTGGAAGATATCAAAAAACGGTACGAGGCCCGCGCTATCAAAATGCCGTCAATAAATCAGAATCAGGCCCTTCTTCCTCAGGGGGCGGTCTACCTTCCCAATAAAACCGGTTCAGCGGTCGGGGTAGTCATTGTCGAAGGGACAAAGATATTTGCCGCCCTACCGGGCGTTCCCCGCGAAATGGAAACTATGGTTGCCGAAGAATTAGTGCCCTTTCTAACAGGGCGGGTTCGTCAGGAACATATCCGAGTGATAAAGCTTCGCACGACCGGAATTATTGAATCGGCTCTTGCAGAGAAAATTATGCCGATTACAAAACTGCCGGAATCAATTCGATTGGCTTACCTACCATCCTATGGGGGGGTCGATCTGCGAATAGTCTCTTTTGGCCCAACCAAAGAGATGGCTACTGCCCCAGCTGAAAATATGGCAAAACAGATAAGGGAATTGGTCGGCAGCTATATTTATGGTGAGGATAATGACACTCTTGAGGGAGTAATTGGGCGACTTTTAAAAGAAAAAAAAGAGACTCTGGCGACGGCGGAATCATGCACGGCAGGCCTTCTGGCCGGGCAGATAACAGCCGTGCCCGGGTCGTCAGAATACTTCGAGCGCGGTGTCGTCACTTATTCCGACCGCTCCAAAATGGAACTCCTGGGAGTCTCCGAGAATATAATCAGGGCATATGGTGCGGTCTCGACACAGACAGCAGAAGCTATGGCAACCGGGATAAGAGAAAAAGCCGGTGTCGATTACGGGGTGGCTATAACAGGGATTGCCGGCCCTGACGGCGGCACCGAAGAAAAACCGGTGGGAACCGTATTCATTGCGGTGGCCTCGGCCAAAACTGTTAAATCGAAGAAATTCACAATGGGGGGTGATCGAGAGATCAATCGTCGCCGATCCGTCTATACCGCCCTGGAGTTCTTACGGCGAACCATATTGGGAATTGATTGATGCGCTTATTCATTGCCCTACCCCTGCCTAAAAATATTGAAGACTTCTTGGGGGAAATAATATTTGTGCTCAAACAGAAAGGGGGAAAAGTAAAATGGGTAGCTCCAAAGAATGTCCATTTGACAGTAAAATTTTTGGGCGAGACCGGCGAAGATAAAATAGCGGCCATCAAAAGTGTTCTCCAAGGGATAGCGGAAAAATATCCGCCGGTTTTAGCTGCCATTAATAAAATTGGCGCTTTCCCTGACTTGAAACAACCCCGTGTGATTTGGGCAGGATTAACCGGAGATATCAATATATTAGAGGCGCTGGCAGGTGATATTGAGAAGGAAATGACCCAATTGGGATTTCCCGGGGAGGACAAGGGGTTTAAGGCACATCTTACACTCGGAAGAATCAAAGATAATTATGGGCTTGGCGAATTAGCTGAGTCCATTAAAAGCTATCAAATCGCTTCTGCTACATGGCAATTCGAAACTCTGGTTCTTTTCAATTCTGTCCTCACCCCGCAAGGACCGATTTACAGCCGCCTTTTTGAGGCTAAGCTGAAAACAGAATGAAGCTTATACTTATTATGAAATATATTTCTTATCTCAATTTTTGCTGACAGGATTTGACATCGCCTGATTTTATGATAGATTAAATTAAATGTGATATTCATATGATTGTTTGATTATTATTTTGATTATCCGGCATACTTTAGGAAAAATAATATTTAAGAATAGGTGAGGTTAAAATGTCAGTTAGTATTCCAGACCGAAAAAAAGCTCTCGACAGCGCCTTGCATCAGATTGAAAAATCATTCGGCAAGGGCTCCATTATGCGGCTGGGGGACAGCGCTGTATTGGCGATTGAAGTTATCCCTACCGGCTCCCTCGGATTGGATTTTGCGCTGGGAGTGG
>JAPLUS010000189.1 GCA_026397495.1 Candidatus Zixiibacteriota bacterium
AGGAGTCATAGATGGCCAAGAAGAGACTATATGATGTCGCAAAAGAGTATAACATATCCTCTAATGCAATGATGTCGATTTTGGCGGAGCTTGGTTTTGTACCTAAATCACATATGTCGGTTGCGACTGATGAGATGCTCCAGGCCATCCAAAAAAGATTTCAGGCCGAAAAAGAGGCCGCCAAAAAGGGTATTGAACAGAAGAAAAAACCAAAACCCCCGGAACCGCAAAAACCGGCCGATACTGCTGTCACCAAAAAAGAGACATTTGACGAGCGATTGGCCAAGCTCTCAACTGCTCTCAGGCGGCATGATAAACGTAAGAAGAGATTTGATAAGAAAAGGAGAAAAGAAGGACGCCTAATCGACCATACGGCCGTTGTTAAAAGCTTCAAAGCTACCATGGCAACTATCGGCGGTGTCAAGAAAACAAAAAAGTATAAGAGACGATTCAAACCGGATGTGGAAGTCGAAATCGCGGAAGAAAATATAATTGAAGTCAATGAATTTATGACTGTGGCTGAATTGGCGACCCCGCTAAATATGAAACCGGCGGAATTGATTTCCGTCTGTCTTAAATTAGGGATGATGGCTTCCATTAACCAACGTCTCGACCTGGAAACAATCGAGACGATTGCTCTGGAATGTGGTTATGGTATCCAAGAGAAACAGGAGATTGGAGAGGAAGCCAGAGATATGGAGGTTAAGGAGAATCTGGTTTCCCGAGCGCCAGTGGTGACGGTCATGGGACATGTTGATCATGGCAAAACTTCTCTACTGGATTATATTCGGAAGACGAATGTTGCCGCTCATGAGGCAGGAGCAATTACCCAGCATATAGGGGCTTATGAAGTGGCCCTACCCAAAGGCAATATCACCTTCATTGATACTCCGGGTCATGAAGCTTTTACGGCTATGCGGGCTCGGGGAGCGCAGGTTACCGACATTGTGGTCTTGGTGGTTGCGGCCGATGATGCCGTTATGCCTCAGACAGTTGAAGCTATTGATCATGCTCGTGCCGCCGGGGTACCGATTATCGTCGCCATTAACAAGATTGACAAATCTAATGCCAATCCTGATATGATAAAACAACAGCTAACCAAATATAACCTCGTTTCAGAAGAATGGGGTGGCAAAACAATAATGACGGAGGTTTCGGCAAAGACTGGTCAAGGTATTGATCATCTTCTGGAAATGATACTTCTCCAGGCAGAATTACTTGATTTAAAAGCCGATCCGCTTATCCGCGGACAAGGGATTGTCATTGAGGCCGAATTGGAAAGAGGGCGCGGTCCCGTCTGTACCGTAATAGTACAGAAGGGCTCCATAGCGGTTAGTGATCCCATTGTTGCCGGTCCCTATTGCGGCCGGGTGAGGGTAATGTTAAACGATCTCGATATGCCTCTTAAGGTAATCGGTCCCTCAACCCCGGTAAGGGTTACCGGTCTAAACGGCGTCCCCCAAGCCGGAGACACCTTTATGGTTGTCAATGATGATCAGGAAGCCCGTGAAATATCGATGAAACGCATGCAAGTTAAGAGAGAGCAGGAGATTCGACGCGGTTTTGGACACACCACCCTTGAAGGCATCTATGAGCAAATCCGCGAGGGTCAAGTTAAGGAATTGCGTCTGATAATCAAGGCTGATGTGGATGGTTCAGCCGAGGTGCTTTCGGAAACTCTGGGGAAAATTATCACCACCGAGGTCCGGACTGTTATTATTCATAAGGGAGTCGGAGCGGTGACTGAGTCGGATGTGCTTCTCGCCGCCGCATCTAATGCGGTTATTATAAGTTTCAATGTCAGTCCCGATGGACGGGCCAGACAAGCCGCTGCCCACGAAAAGATCGAAATAAAGCAATATAATATTATTTATGATGTCGAAAATGATGTTCGCAAGGCCATCGAAGGATTGCTGGCCCCCAGTATTTCAGAGGAATTTGGCGGGGTTGCCGAAGTACGTCAGATTTTTAAAGCCCCCAAAGTGGGGACAATTGCCGGATGCTTTATAAAAGAGGGAACTATCAAGCGAACCGATAAAGTGCATATCGTTCGCGATGGCCGGGTAATCTATACCGGAGCCTTAAGCTCGCTTAAACGATTTAAGGATGATGTTCGTGAAGTAGTTGGTGGTTATGAGTGCGGTATGGCTGTCGAAAATTATAATGATATTAAAGTTGGCGACTCCATAGAGGCCTATCATCTGGTCGAGACAGCCAGAAAGTTGGAATAAACAGGTGAAAGTTGTTTGTTGGTACAGTAGTATTTGATCTAAATCTCTCCGGCGTCACTTCACTAAAAGAAAAACGAAGGATGTTGAAGCCGTTTCTGGCCCGATTACAGAATCAGTTCCATATCTCTATAGCCGAGGTAGGATATAACGACAGTCTGAGAATGGCTCAGGTGGGTGTTGCCGTAGTAAGTAATGAAAGAACTTTCGCCGACAGAATGATAGCCCAAATAGTTAATAACGTTAGAAATGAACCGGAAATTATTTTAGCTGATTATCGAGTGGAAATTCTGTAAAAGATCATAATTTATGCGGCAGTTTAAAAGAACAGAGCGAATAAGGAACCAAATGCTCCGTGATGTCCAGACGCTTCTTGAACAAGAGTGCATCGCCAACTTGAAAGCTATGGTTACTTTTACTGATGTGGAGATTTCCAATGATTTAAAGTATGCTACCATTTATTATTCGGTGTTGGGAGAGGAAGCGGCCAAAAATAAAGCTGCCGCCTACCTATCCAATATACAGAAAAGGGTAAGATCACAATTGGGCAACCTCCTGCAAATAAAGTATACTCCGGAAATCAGATTTAAATTTGACCCATCAACAGAACACGGTATGAGAATAGAGCAAATATTAAATGAGTTATCCCAAAAGAATGAACAGCCAGAATAAAGAGATTTATAAAGAAATCGCCGCCCAGATAAAGGGTTCCCAATCCATATTAATTACTTCGCATGAGGATCCCGACGGCGACTCCATTGGATCGCAACTGGCGATGCGACGTCTGGCGGCAGATCTTAATAAGGTAGCCGTGATTATTAATCACGGTCTTATTCCTCTAAAATACCGGTTTCTTCCGGAAATTGAACATATCACGGAGATAAGGCAATATAACAATATTAACGCTTTTGATCTTATCATCATGCTTGATTGCCCAACTTTGGAGCGAAGCGGCGAAGTCAATATATTGATTAACAAAAAGCAGACCATAATTAATATTGATCATCACCCTGATAATACTGTTTTTGGGAATATAAATCTGATCGATAGTAAGGCCTCGTCGGTGGGCGAGATATTGTGTGAATTGTTTTTGCACCTCAAAATCAGAATTGACGAAATATCAGCTGCCCAATTATTTGCTGCCATTCTGACTGACACGGGAAGATTTCGCTACGAAACAACCGGCCAGCGCACTATGGAAGTAGCCGGGCATTTAATTGAATGCGGCGCGCATCCGCGTGAAATATGTGATCAAATATATTACTCTATATCCGAATCAACTTTGAGATTAACGGGCCAAGTACTATCAGGGATAGAGTTTTTTCAGGAAGGTAAAATCTGTTTATTGCGTCTAAATAGAACGTTACTCGAAGCAAATCACTCTAATTTAAGCGAAACTGATGGTCTGACGGATTATGCTCTTTTTGGGAAAGATGTTATGGTTGGCGCTCTTTTGAGAGAAATAGATGATAGGCGGACGGAAGTATCTCTTCGCTCGCGGGGCAGCCTGGATGTCTCCCGCTTAGCCCACAAATATGGCGGGGGCGGCCATTATAACGCCGCCGGATTTGCCGTTAACCTGCCCCTTGAACAGGTCGACGAGAAACTTCTGAAAGACATTAGGGAGTTAATTAATGGTTCAATATGACGGCATTCTTCTATGCCATAAGCCATTTGGAGTGTCAAGTCATGATGTCATTGCCAATCTTCGACAGGTAATTGGTCAACGAAGAATGGGCCATACCGGAACGCTCGATCCTCTGGCAACGGGGCTTATGCTAATCTGTCTTGGTCGGGCGACAAAAATTGCGCAATTTTTGTCAGATATGGATAAAACTTATGAGGCCGAAATAAAATTGGGTGTGCGTTCCTCGACTTTCGATGCTGAGGGAGTTATCGAAAATGATCCGCCTCAACCGGTTCCGAATCTTAGCAAGGCCGAAATGGAAGATATCTTCTCTGAATTTAGGGGGAGCATCAGGCAGAAGGTCCCTGCATTTTCCGCCATAAAAAGGAACGGGCAGAGACTTTATAAAGCGGCTCGTATGGGCAAAAAGGTGAACCCGCCGGAGAGAAATATAGAAATAAAGGAAATCAAGCTCATCGGAATAAATTTACCCTTTGTCAATTTTGTAGTTTGCTGTTCTAAGGGAACTTATATCAGAAGTCTGGCACAGGATATAGGCTCCAAATTAAATTG
>JAPLUS010000104.1 GCA_026397495.1 Candidatus Zixiibacteriota bacterium
TGTCCCGGTATAGAACCAAAAAAGGAGTTTTGACTTTATCCTCCGTAAGAAACTACTTAACCTGGTTAAAGTCAGCTTCCCTCAGGGAGGATTTCTGCTTGGGATTTCTAATGTCAATCGCCTTAATCATTATGGATACTCCCTCCTCAACGAGTTAGCATATTATTTGTGGTCGGAATACCCGCCTCGGTTTTATGAGCGATTATTTCGTCCGAAGACGATGGTATGCCGCGGTTGACATCCCGCACTTGGACTTCCCTGCAGGCCAGCGCGTCCCTTAAGTGCTCGAGTGCCTTCCAGGGGTCGACCGTAGAGCCGCACGTAAAACAATCGACCGCCGCATAGCCATATTCCGGCCAGGTATGAATAGAGATGTGCGATTCGGCGATAACTACTATACCTGATAGGCCTTGGGGATTATAGTGATGAAATACTGAATTAACCACGGTAGCTCCGGATTGACGGGCTGCCTCTTTCATGATTCTTTCCAATTCCGGCAGATTGTTCAGAGTGCTTGTATTACACTCCGTAAATTCCGCCAAAAGATGTCGGCCAAGTATTTTCATCTCCAATCCCTCCTTCTTTATTAGGGGTTGTTTTTCATTTACATTTGTGGCGGGGAAGTTATCCAAAGAAAGCTGGTAATTGCCTTTCCCCGATTAACAAATTGATGAGATTGATCGGCTTCAAAATAGAAACAGTGCCGCGGAGACAGCTTATAAACCTTTCGACCAAGAATAAGAGTTGGTACTCCGGATAAAACATAGCCAAACTCCTCGCCGGCATGCGGTCCTTCCGTCGGCAACTCCTCACCCGGAGCCATTCTAATCATAATTGGGTCCATCAGATTATTGGTGCTGCCCGGTATCAGAATTTCAAATTTTTCAACCCCCTTGTCAGCCACACTTACCCGTTCCTTAGGAGAAAATACGGCCGGCGAGTATCCGATATTTCCGAAGAATTCCGTGATGGTGACTCCCAGGGCTTCCAAAATATCCAGAAGGGAATCGAGTGAAATGGAAGTCTGATCGCGCTCGACCTGAGAAATAAACCCTTTGGTCAAACGGGCTCGAGTCGCCAACTCCGACTGGGTTAACTCCGATGCCAGCCGCAAGGCCTTAATCTTTTCTCCGATTTCCAATCTCATCAGTTTAACATAAGAGTAGTAAAAGTTTAATAAAACCAGCCTATTTTATGAATAATTCTGCCCCTGTCAAGAAAAATTTTATATGAAAATGAGATTTTTTTGGCTATGATATCGAAATTGGACATAATTAGTCGACGTTATCGCCGATAACGGTTTACTATACTTATAGTTACTTTATCTTAAACATTTCCATCAGTGCGGATTGCTTTTTTACCAGCAACACAAAGAGCCTAAAGATGTTCGGTAAGTTTTGGCAAAAAATTAAGGAAATCCACAAAACCATTGGGGCATATTAGATATAGCATTATTGTACAATGACTTATATTGCCACTGCCACCATTTGTCTCATCATAATGGCACTCTCCCTGTTCATATTGGACAATAAATCCGACCGAAATAGGGCTATTGAGTAGATTTTAATTTAAATAACGCTTCACGGCGCAAGTATTATCATTCCAGCCAATAATCAGCGCAATTGCTAAAGGCCATAAGTTGTTTATTTACAAGGGAAAGATTCATTGGCCTGGTATATTGACTGAAATTTGTCGCACTTCCTGCGTTAGATCTGATTTTTGGGGATCCTTTTTCAATGGAAAGATATTGATAACTTGATGTTAGAAAGTCAATTATATGAGTAAATGGCTAATTGACAATTTTGGGCACAAGAGTTGTTGTAGATATATATCGAGGTTAGTTACTCTTAAATATATTATGGCGGTGAAGGGTATTTAAGAGGTTGGGATTAAGGAGCTCCTTTGTGAGGGAGGAGCTCCTTTTTATTTGACCCACTTTCCGATACTTCCTCATATTCCCAGTTTTTTTGCCTCTTAAGAACATTAATCAAATGGATCAGCCATCGAATTGGTTTTATTGACCGGTTCCTTTTTTCCGTTTATATTGTAACATCATATGGATAAATCAGAGTCGGATAAAAAAATCGCTGACCGCAAGCTGGGCGACGAATGGATCGACTGGGATGGCCGTCACGGGGCCGAATCCTCGGATGCCGATTATCGGGTATTTTTGGGATTGGCGGTTTTATCTACGCTGGCGCTCATTATGGGGGCCGGTCTTTTCCTGTGGCTAATTTACCCGCGGTTGGCAGCGGCCGGATCAATTTTGCCGAAAGTATTCTCCATCCTATTCCTAATCTTTGGCGGCATCTTGGTTGTCTGGCTGATACTCTTTGTGCTGGCGGCGGTAACCCGCTGGCCGTTTACCCGGCTGATTGTCATACCGCAGCTGGTCA
>JAPLUS010000268.1 GCA_026397495.1 Candidatus Zixiibacteriota bacterium
GCCATCCTGGTCTTGTTCCTATTTGTTATTATGCTTCTTAACCTGCGAGGGGAGAAGTTTGGTGATAAGAAGCCGGCGCTTAATCGAATATCAAAGATGACTTTAGTGACCTTCTTTTTTTTAGAATTCATGATAATCATAAAACAGATGACTTTTCCCCAAAGTATAGACAATTCGATAGCGCCCGCAGCTGCTGATTTCGGTTCGGTGAAGCCGGTCGCGGAGCTCCTCTACATAAAATATATCTATCCATTCGAATTGACTTCTATCCTCCTTCTGGTGGCAATTATCGGCGCGGTAGTGATGGCCAAAAAGGGGAAAGAGGATAACGGGGAGGAAGATTAATGGTACCAATGTCGCATTATTTAATTGTTAGCGCCCTTTTATTTTCAATTGGCGTTGCCGGAGTTATTCTCTCTCGCAATCTAATAATAATGTTTATGTCAATTGAATTGATGCTTAATGCCGCTAACCTGACGTTGATTGCTTTCTCCAGATTCCTTAACCTGATGGATGGTCATGTGTTTGTTTTCTTGATTTTGGCGGTGGCGGCGGCTGAAGCGACCGTCGGACTGGCCATGATAATAACCATTTTTCGAAATCGAGAATCAATTGATTCGGATCATTTTAGTTTGATGAAATGGTAGAATAGCGAATTGTAATGCAATCATCCCTTTATTTGATTCCACTCTTCCCTCTGATAGGGTTCCTTATAAATGGTCTTTTTATTGGGCGCTTTAATAGAAAAATGATAGCGGCGATTGCCTGTGGAGCGGTGGGATTATCCCTGGTTTGGGGAGTAAGATTATTCTATGACTTGCTGACTCTTCCGGCGAATGCCCGGGCAATAGAGGAAATCCTTTTTGTTTGGATTTCCTCAGGGCAATTTAATGTGAATATAGGTTTTCTTCTCGATCCTCTCTCGTCGGTAATGGTGCTGATTGTTTCAGGAGTTGGTTTTATAATACATCTCTACTCTATCGGATATATGCGCGACGATCCCGGCTACGGCCGCTATTTTGCCTATCTGAACCTATTTATTTTCTCAATGCTGACTCTGGTTATGGCTAATAACTACCTGCTAATGTTTGTCGGATGGGAAGGAGTCGGATTATGCAGTTATCTTCTGATTGGCTTCTGGTTCGAAAAGAAATCCGCGGCTGATGCCGGCAAAAAGGCATTCATTGTCAACCGTATCGGGGATTTTGGCTTTCTTATCGGACTGTTTATAATTTTCTGGCAGACTAACTCATTGGATTTTGGGACTGTTTTTGACAAGGTCCCGGCCGTTTTTATTGCGGGCGGGGGAGTCATAACCGCGGCCACACTATTGCTTTTTATGGGCGCTGTCGGTAAGTCGGCCCAGATACCTCTTTATATCTGGTTGCCCGATGCTATGGAAGGACCAACGCCGGTTTCCGCTTTAATTCATGCCGCCACCATGGTCACAGCCGGCGTCTATATGATTGCCCGCTCCCATATTCTGTATGTAATGGCGCCGGTGACGAAGGCGATAGTAGCTCTCATCGGCATCGGGACGGCTCTTTTTGCCGCCACAATTGCCATGGCTCAAAACGATATCAAGAGAGTGCTGGCCTATTCTACCATCAGTCAATTGGGGTATATGTTCACCGCTTGCGGGGTGGCCGCCTTTTCGGCGGGGATATTCCATCTGATGACACATGCTTTCTTTAAGGCGCTTCTGTTTCTGGGCGCTGGTTCTATTATACATGCTCTTTCAGGTCAGCAGGATTTAAGATATATGGGAGGATTAC
>JAPLUS010000020.1 GCA_026397495.1 Candidatus Zixiibacteriota bacterium
CCAGTTGAGTGTAATCGAATGGCCATTGTCATTTTCAGTGTCGGTTGCCAGCAGAGCCGTTATTGGGGCCGGAGGTGAGACGGCCGCAATATTATTATACGGTAAGGCCGTGTCCCCGCCTTCCTGAGCCATTACTATCGAAATGGCCCCGAGAAACAGCAGACAGGCGAAAACCACAATGTTTAGTTTCATAATGACCTCACTCTATATATAAGTTTATTCATCTTATCAACCCAAGCCAATCGTGGAAAAGAAATGTCAACCGACCGACCAAAAGAGAAATACGTCCCATTACGGTATAGCCAAACGAGGCGCCAAAGGTGATCATCAGGACCCATATTCCCATCCGGGAGGCGCCGCCGAAAAATCCTTTATGCTCTTTTGAGAAAAAGAAATAGATCAACCCGCAAAAGACCCCAATAAAGATAACCAGATTAGATAGGCTCAAGGCAAATTGTCCGGAGGCGGCCAGCGAAAAACCGGAGAAAAATGAGCCGACTCCTTTCCATTCCACCAAAAGCGGAACAAAAGTATTACTAACCTGACTGATAAAATCCGAACGCAGATAGCGGATGAGATTCAAGCCGGCGGTTGTTCCGACAATGAAAGCCAATGGCCAGCGGGATATCCAACCCGCTTTCGATGACAGTCGCAGAAGAAGCATTATGCCCAGAACAACCGGCAGAAAATAGAAAATATCAAATCCCTTAAAAGGAACACCAAAATAATGGGAAAGTTCGGGAGAAATCCGGGGAAAAAGATTGCCGACAATCGTGGACCAGAAGGCTACGGACATCCAGTAAGCCGCCGAGACACCGACAAAAAGATGTTCGGCAAATTTATAATAAGGATTGTCTTTGTAAAGAAACGACATAACGGACAGCGTCAGAAAGGCGGCCAGTGTGGTAAAGAAGGCATCTCTTACCGAAAGCCAGTCGGGCTGAGCAAAAGATCGCCCAAAATCGCTTTTTATCAGCCAGCTAAGCATAAAGAGAGCAGCTACTATAATAAATATTATTTTTACGAATCTCCCCTTGCCATCCATATTACACCTGTTTCTTCCTTCGGGCTATAAAATAGGAGATATTGCCAATTATAATAAACGCCATTATTACCAGATGTGCCATCGTTTGCGGCCCCATCATTTTTATTCCCAGCTGAGGAGTATTGGCAAAGCGGGGATAATTGCGCTTCAATTCCGATTCATATTCAGCCGCTCCTTTGATTCCGCCCAGCAGGCCTATTAATTGAGTCGGATAATAGGGATAAAGCAACGGCGCCGTAACGGCGGCGCATCCGCCCGCCATCGGAATATGGCCGGGGTCACCGGCGAATTGTATCCACTCCTTGATACCGGGATATCCACCGCCAACGGAAATCAAGAGATCCATATCCCTTAAAGATTTTATCCCCCGCATCATTGGGAGGGAATCAAGATTGGCGCCATTGACATCGGTCAGGTACATTTTTCTGATATCGGTGATGATGACATTCAGCACTCCGGTTCCGCCGGCTTTGTATCCCAGATTAACATAATCAAGGCCGTTTATTTTCTCCGGGAATTCTCTCTTAATTATGGAATCAACGACGGTTGTTACCAGCGGCTGTCCGGTCGCCCAGAGGTTCATCAAATATACTTTATGCCCCTTGATCATAGCATGCCGCAGGAAAGCATCAGTCATCGGATTGACCTCCGGCGCCATCGGGGGATCATAATCGTAAGAGATAAGGATTTTAGAACCGGCGGGCATTTGCTCAATTCTGTCATAGACCGCTTTCACTATCGGAGTAGCCTTTTCCGAAAAGGAAATTTTAAAAAGAATCGGAACCGCCACCGCCAGACCGATAAACAGAAATATTAGGCGCCGCTCGACTTCACGTCCCCGTAAAGACATTATAAAGAAAGCCAAGAGGCCGGCCCCGATAAT
>JAPLUS010000280.1 GCA_026397495.1 Candidatus Zixiibacteriota bacterium
AGCATATTGACAATCGGTTTACCTTTGGCCAGACGGCCGCCGGTCGGAATTTCGTGCACTTTCACCCAATAACAGCGCCCTTTGTTGGAGAAGAAAAGGATATACTCGTGCGTCGAGGCGATAAAGAGGTGCTCGGCGAAATCCTCTTCTTTGGTTTCGATACCGATGACACCGCGCCCGCCGCGGTTCTGCCGGCGATACATAGAGACCGATAACCGCTTAATATACCCCGAATGCGAAATCGTGATGACCATATCTTCCTCGGCAATCAGGTCTTCGACCGTGAATTCCTCGGCCTCGTCCTGAATTTCCGTGCGGCGGTCATCGCCGTACTTCCGCTTGAGTTCCAGCAGTTCCTCTCTGATAATCGCCATTCGGCGCGGTTTGGAATCGAGAATCCCTCTTAGTTCGGCAATAAGTTTTATGGTCGCCAGATATTCTTCTTCGATTTTCTGCCGTTCCAGACCGGTCAGACGAGCCAGCCGCATATCGAGAATAGCGTTGGCCTGTTTCTCGGAGAGTTTGAACTGCGTCATCAACCCTTCGCGGGCGGTGGGAGTGTCTTTCGATTTCTTAATCAGCTCGATAACGGCGTCAATATTATCCAGCGCAATTTTATATCCCTCGAGAATATGCGCCCGTTCTTCGGCCTTGTTTAAATCGAACTTGGTCCGGCGGACAACCACCTCATGGCGGTGAATCAGGAATTGCTCCATCATTTCCTTCAGGGTGAGGTACATCGGCACCCCGCCGACCAGAGTCAGCATCATGACACCGAAAGTGGTCTGCATCTCGGTATGCTTGAAGAGCTGATTTAAGACAATGTCGGCCTGCGCATCGCGTTTGAGTTCGACCACAATCCGCATGCCGTCGCGATCGGATTCATCACGCAGATCAGAGATGCCATCAATTTTTTTCTCACGCACCAGATCCGCAATACGGATTAAAAGGTTCGATTTATTGACCTGGAACGGTATCTCCGTGACAATAATAAAATCTTTGCCGCTCTTTTGATGTTCCACTAAGGCTTTGGCGCGAACTTTGATTCTTCCCCGGCCGGTACAGTAGGCCTCGCGAATCCCGGCCCGGCCGTTGATTATCCCTCCGGTCGGAAAATCGGGACCGGGAACAAATTCCATCAGCTCGTCAATGGTGATATCAGGGTTATCAATAAGCGCCGTCAGACCGTCGGCGATTTGGGAAAAATTATGGGGCGGGATATTCGAAGCCATTCCGACCGCGATGCCGGATGTCCCATTGCAGAGAAGAGTAGGAAATTTTCCGGGGAGCACCCGCGGTTCCTGGCGGGTCTCATCGTAGTTGGACATCATGGCGACCGTATCTTTTTCCAGATCGGCCAGGATTTCCATCGCAATTGGAGTCAGGCGGGCTTCGGTGTATCGCATGGCCGCGGCGCCGTCACCATCGACCGAGCCGAAATTTCCCTGCCCGTCCACCAGCGGATAACGCATATTGAAATCCTGCGCCATACGAACCAGCGTGGGATAGACCACCTGCTCGCCGTGGGGATGATAGTTACCGGAGGTATCGCCGGCAATCTTAGCGCACTTACGGTATGGCCGTCCGGGCGAAAGATTAAGGTCATTCATCGCCACCAGAATTCGCCGGTTGGAGGGCTTTAGACCATCGCGAACATCCGGCAAAGCCCGGTTGGTAATAACGGACATGGAGTAATCGAGATAGGAATTTTTCATTTCCTCTTCGAGGAAGATCGGAATAATTTTTTCACGTTCCAGAGGCATGGTGGTTCCTTCTATAAATCAAAATACTTTTTTACGATTCCCTAAATTTTAGATTGGTAAGATAATTAATTTTATGCCATAAAGCAATTTTCGAGAGGAAAATTGAAGCCATAATTAACGGCCTAAGCATATTACCGACAATATATTGAGACACTTTTAGAATTTAACGGTGCGGCGAATGGCAGCTACCAAGGGCGGTATAATTACCAATTGCAAAGCAATCCCCGGCAAGCCGGATACGACCGCTCCGGCGGCGGCAAAAAATTGAGTCGGCCCGTAAGGAAGTTCCATAAACTGCCCCAGTATTAGAAGACCCAGCGCAAAGGCCAGTCTTCCGGCTATCATGGCTACTAAAAGCGCTATATATATATTGAATCTCAATATCCGATAGGTCAATCCGGCGATTGCCCCGTAGAGCGGCAGTTCCATAGTCATCAGCGGTACGGCATAAAGGGGCGGCATGCCTGTTAATAAATGAGACAAAATAGGCGCTATCAGACCAACCAAAAATCCGGATAGGGGTCCCATAATAAAACCGCAAAGCAGTACCGGAAGGTGCATCGGCAGGAAAATTCTGCCCGCAACACCGAATTGGTGAAAAATTATCGGCAGAAGGATGGTCAGCGCCAGATATAAAGCGGCATGGGCAGCCTTTCGGGGGCCTAAAAAAAGGCTCATTTCTTTACTCCCGAGGCCACGTAAAGACCGGGTCTGTCAGTAATGGTTACTTTGAGAAAATGGTTTTGCTCAAAAAGCTGAATCATTTTTTTCATGGAAGGGAGATTATCCATCGCCACCGGCCCACCGGCATTTTCATGATGATGCCTTAGTTCTTTACTGCTCAACAGATGAATAATATAAAAATGACCGTTTTTCTTGAGGATTCGCGAGACTTCATTCATTACTTGCTCGGGGTTGGGGAAATGAGGAAAAGCCGCCAGTGATATCGCCATATCGAACACCCCGCTTTTCAAAGGCAGCCATTGCGCATCGGCGTTAATAACCAGACAATTTTTGAATGGGAAATTTCCCTGCGCCTTTCGGACCATCCCAAAAGCGAAATCAATTCCGACGATTATCCCGGCCGGGCCGACAATCCGACGGAGGACATCAAAAAGCACCCCTGTCCCGCATCCAAGGTCAGCCACTTTATCGCCTGCCTTGAGCTTGAAAGAGCGCGAAAGATGAGCGATCAGCTCCGTATCTTCCGCGGTAATATTTTTATCCCAGTCGGCGGCAAAAGATTCGAAAAACTCTTTTCGCTTTATCATAGGGAAGGCAAGTTAAAATTCCGGCTGATTTTGTCAAGCTGTTTATGCGCCGTTATCAACCTCTTGCCGCTGATTCAACAGTTCCTTAAGAGATTTTTCCGCCGTCTGGTAATAATGGGAATCAATTTCAAAGCCAATGAAGCGGACTCCCAACTTAAGGCAGGCAGATCCGGTGTTTCCTATTCCCATAAAGGGATCAAGAACAGTCACATTTTTCTTTAGACCATGCAGCTTGATACAATTTTCAGCCAACTGAGGCGGAAACGAGGCCGGATGCGGACGGTCAAGCCGACGGTTCTGGATAGTTTTATATGGAATAAACCAGCAGTTGCCGCGACACCGGAGCATTTTTCTCCCCATTTGCCAACGATTGATATTGGTATTATCCTTATATGGAATTCCCAGAGCCAGACGGTCAATGGGGACCTGAGCGGTTTGGGTCAGATGGAAAATATATTCATGGGTATCATTCAAGAAGCGGCGACTGTTAATCGGTTTATAATGGCCAACATTTATGTTGATCTTTTGATCGTAACCATTGGCTTCAATATAAATTGATTTTATCCAGTGTATCACATTCTGGAGTTTAAAATCATCCTGCAAAGTCGCCAGAACCTGAAAGGGCACATCGGGCGAAGTCGGTTTGGAGCCAACATTGAGAAAGAGGGAACCGGAATCTTTTAAGACTCTTTTAACCGCCTTTCCCCAACTCCACATCCACTCCAGATACTCACTCCGGGGACTACTATCATTGTATACATCATATTTCACTCCGATATTGTACGGCGGCGAAGTCACAACTATATCAATACTTCCCGGTCGGAGATGCTTTTTCATCCCCCCGATACAATCTTCATTATAAATTGAGATTTTCTTATCCAAAGCCACCGGTATGACCAATTCCTATGATTCCCAAAGGGGTTAAATTTCAAGAATATAGTGAAAATCCGACGGAATTTGAAAGATATGATTTACTAAAGACAACTAATTCTATAAAATTTCAAAAAATGATTCTCTTAAAATAGGGAAATTAAGTATATTATAGGTTGCTTTTTTTAAGGGAAATATGACCGAAACACAATTTATATATGTCAAAGGAGCGCGAGAACATAATCTCAAAAACATTGATGTCAAAATCCCCCGCAATAAGCTGACCGTCATCACTGGCCTTTCCGGTTCCGGGAAATCATCACTGGCCTTCGACACCATTTACGCCGAAGGACAAAGACGCTATGTTGAATCACTGTCGGCCTATGCGCGGCAGTTTTTGGGATTGATGGATAAACCTGATGTCGATTTCATTGAGGGGTTATCGCCGGCCATTTCAATCGAGCAAAAAGGAGCGGTTAAAAACCCGCGTTCGACAGTCGGTACCATCACCGAAATATACGACTATTTAAGATTGCTTTTTGCCCGTATCGGCGTTCAACACTGCGCCAAATGCGGTCGTCCCATTTCCCGCCAGACGGTTGAACAGATTGTTGATTCAGTTCTCTCTTTTGAGGAAGGTTCCCGTCTGATGGTTTTGGCGCCGTTGGTTCAGGGGCGCAAGGGTGAACATCGAGAGGTTATTGAGACAGCCAAACGGGAAGGATTTGTTCGCCTGCGGATTAATGGGGAAATAGTCGAAACCGACAGTGATATAAAGCTGAGCAAAACCAGCAAGCATACTATCGAGTTGGTGGTCGATAGGTTGGTGGCAAAGAAAAGCTCGACCCGGCGTCTGGCCGATTCGGTCGAGACCGCCCTTAAGACCGCCAACGGCATTGTTATCGTCAATATCAACAATAAGGATTTGCTTTTTTCGGAACAGTCGGCCTGTCTTCAATGTGGAATAAGTTATGAAGAACCGGCACCGCGAATGTTTTCATTTAATTCTCCTTTTGGCGCTTGCCCGACCTGTTCCGGACTGGGTCAGAAAATGGAATTAGACCCGAATCTGGTTGTGCCCAATCCCTCTCTCTCTCTAAATCAGGGAGCTATCCAGCCTTTGGGCGCCGACATATCTAATTGGTACCGGCATATGCTTCAGGGGGTTGCTCAACACTATGATTTCAGGTTTTCCACTCCTTTTGAAAAACTCCCGATCAAGGTTCAAAAGATAATTCTCCATGGCTCCGGACGGG
>JAPLUS010000446.1 GCA_026397495.1 Candidatus Zixiibacteriota bacterium
TCTCTATTTGAAGGCCAATCCGTTTCATAAGTTCTTAATCCTTTTGTGGCTGCCGCAATATATATTTTGTCGCCCATATTGCATCCGCCAAAAATAAACCTGTAATCCCTTGGAATTTCGATTGTCTTAAATAGTTCTTTCTTGTTAATATCGATAACATAAATATCTCCGTTATCGAAGCATTCGAACGTGCCTATCTTTGCGACATCCTGATCAATGAGATAGTCGGTGGTCAGGAAAACATATTTGTCATCACCCTGGAACATATTTAGGACATTAACAATGCGAAAGTACGGCTCGTCCTCTTTAAGGAACACCTGGCCAACAATTTCTTTCTTTTTTCGATCGATGAATATTACTCCACCATGCCCTCGCGTTTCATCGCGTCCTTCAGCCTGAACGATCAGATAATCTTTCGTAAGCGCCATATAATGTGGGCCAAATGCACTGCCAGTATCCATGAATCTCTTTATCTGATTTTCTCTTGTATCATAATAGTAAATATCTCTTCCATAATCACTAAAATAGTAATAGTCAGATATATAACAACCGCCATTTTCGTCAACTATCATATTATTAAATGCCTTTTTGGCTGGGATCTCTATTGTCCTGACTATTTCGTCCTTGTCAGTATTGAATTGCACTATGCATTCAGGCTCCTCCGGGTTGAACCTAAGAACATAGGCATATTCCCCCGCAAACGCGGGGAAATATGAAACCGTTAATAATATTAGCAATAATAAATACGATCTTGTTTTCATAACGTCCAAATATTATTCGAAAAATCAAAATCGGGACCAAGTGACATAGAATAATATATATTATCTGGCGATATTCCTATCCAACTGAACGCATAATAGCCAGGCGCCTTGTCGCGAAGTAGGGAATTTTCGGCTACCGAGGTTCTCCTTGAATCAAGGATTATAAATGGTTTAAAAACATTGTATACGAGTTTTGAACAGTACATGGAGCTTTGATCGTCTTTGTCGCTCCATTTGTAAACGAAATTCCAAAGTAGAATATCAGAGGTTTCAAACCTTGGCAAATATGGCTTTTTAGAATATTTATTACTACCTGCAACAACATAATAGCGTTTCAATTGTGTGGGCATGTCGACACGTTTACAGGTGTAATAACCAAATCCTTCCCATTTATCAGGAACAGAATGTTCCTGCACTCCATCACTTAGCGTCGAATCAAGTATCTTATTTCTCGTCGGATCTGTAACAATGACAACATGCGTCCAGTTAGAAAAGAATTTCACAAGATTATTCATTTTGTCGTCACCCCTAGTGAAAATCAGATCCCCGATAGATAAATCATTCCTGTATCCCTTCCAATTAAAAGGACTCTTTTGGCCTTCACGCCAGTTGCAAGATATGCGGGAACTGTTGATCTTATAATTAGATGGACTGGATTTGATCGCGGAATTAATTTTTTTATTTGTTGAAGCGCATGCGGGATAAGTTAATAAATAACCAAAAGAGAGGAGTGCGTTGGTTGGCTTATTCGCATTCTCAAAATGAAATGTTTCATCATCCCTAAGATACCCTCTTAAATCTTCAAATGAATAATACTTTGGCTCTGAACTTCCTCCCTTACCCTTTCCTCCAAGCGCCCCTTGAGATATAAGGATCAATGCTATTATAACAATTGGAATAATATTCAACTTTTTTATCATTTATTTCACCTCCTACTGTGTTATGTTGTCGACGAAATTGTTCACCTTATCAATCGGGAGTTTCACTGATTCCGCGCTCGCTGTCCCGTCATCGCCGGAGACAAGCGCATAGCCGATTACAGATGCTTCAAGCGGCGTCATTCCCGTACTTTTGTCCGGATTGATGTTCGGAATGGACTCCTCAACAGCGATCTGCGCCTTGGCGACTATTTCATCATCAACTCGTATGCCTTCCGTGCTCCCCAACTGGTTGATATTGTCCGTGATCGCTCCAATATCCAATAAAGGAGAAACACCCCCTTCGTCGTCGGCTGAACTGATCTCGCCACCTCCCACATTCCTTGCAACGGCTTCTTTTCTTGCCATTTCTTTCATGACATCCG
>JAPLUS010000275.1 GCA_026397495.1 Candidatus Zixiibacteriota bacterium
GCTGGGTTCTGATAGGCCTGATCGCGATGGCAATAGGAGGAATGGCGACCCTGGCGATTTTAATCTCAGGAGCCGCCGGAAATCCGCTTGTCAAGCAGTTGACCTTCCCGCAGATTATTCTATTCGTATGGGTTTTGTCGAGCACAATTGAGGAGATTTTCACGCGCGGTTTCATTCAGAGCAATCTGGCCAAAGGAATGGATATTTCAAAAAGAGTTCCTTTTCTGCGGGTTGATTTTCCGACATTCATAGGTGCGGCAGTCTTTGCCTTGATGCATCTGGTGCTATGGCTGAGCGGAACCGACCTCAAGACAATGCTTATTACGATTCTGTTTACATTTTCGCTGGGCCTTTTGGCCGGGCATCAGCGAGCCAAAAGCGGAAGCCTTATTCCGGCGATTGGTGTGCATATGCTGGCCAATATCGGGGGATTAATAGGCGGAATTATTTATGCTGTAGTCACCTTCTTAGCCAGCGGCAAACTTCCGATGAGATAATGTTTCTGATCCGGCAATTCCCCAACAGGTAGGGAATTTCATATGACCCAATCTGAACCGATTCCTATCCCTCGCCTTGGAATTCCGCGCAACTTCGTTGGGGGTTTTTCCATACGCTGGCTGACCGGACACCTTTTTAATTTCCGGCAGGCCCTAATTTATATCAAATATAAATTTTACAAATCTGTTGACAAACCGTCTCATAATTAATTAACTTTGATTTTTGGCTGGCTATCCGTGTTTAGTTAATTTAAGATAGATTGAAATAAGATAAAGGAATAAGAGATATTGGATTATATAAGAATCTGAGGACACAATAATGAAAAAATCAGGATTATCTTTTGTGGTGATTTTGCTCCTCCTCTTTGCCGTCTCTGCCGTAGCTCAGACAAATGAGGAAGAAAAGAATGCCAAATGGCGGAATTTTGAGGTTACCGTTCTTGGCGGAATGGCGATTCCAACCAGCAGTTTGAAAAATTGGAATGATTCGCTGGGAGCCAAAACCGGATTAAATTTTGGTGGGTATGGCGGATACTATCTTAATGATAGGGTTAGTATCGGCACCTATTTCACTTACTCGCAATATTCAATGAAACTCTATAGATTACATTATAAACTCTATGATATAGGCACCTATCTTAAATATGATTTTGTCGGCAAGTCAAGCTTTGAACCATATATTAGGATATCGGCCGGGGGAGTTTTTGCCAAATTTGCCACATGGGTCGATTCTACTGGAAAACGTCTAAGAGAAGTATCATTCCGTCCCGGTCTTAGCTTGGGAGCGACAGCCGGTCTTCTTTATTACACCTTTGATTTCGGCGGATTATTTATTGAAGGGACATATCATCATGCTTTTTTGGAGAACAGCAAGGGAACGCACGCCGGAATCGATTATGATTTTAAAAAGAATCTTGATTATATTGACATTAGAGCCGGTATTACCGGAGTTGGCAGATCAAAAATATTCGGATATTTTTACCACTTATGGAAACCAAATTATTATTGGTGGACGATGAAGCCGGTCAGCGCGAAATGCTGGCGGGTTTCCTTAACAAAAATGGTTTTATCATAAAACAGGCCTCTTCGGGGGAAGAAGCTCTGAAAGTTTACTCTTCCTTTTTTTCTCCGCTGGCCGTGGTTGATATGAAAATGCCGGGAATGTCCGGTCTGGAGCTTATCGGTCGACTGAAGGAAACTAATCCATTCATTCAAATAATTGTTCTGACGGCCTATGGCTCGGTCGAGACGGCGGTAACGGCCATGAAGCATGGTGCCTATCATTATCAGACAAAACCGGTAGAATTGGAAGAGCTTTTGATCAATTTGAAAATGGCCTCCGAGCAGCATCGCTTGATAATGGACCATCGGCTTCTTAATGAAACTGTCAGAGAAAGATTTGGCTCCGGGGAAATAATTGGAGAGTCTCCTGTTATCAAGAAAGTTCTAGAATTGATCCATTTGACGGCTCCGGGCGATACGACTGTCCTGATTACCGGCGCCTCCGGTACCGGGAAGGAGCTGGCAGCGCATGCTATTCATTCCCTTTCTCCTCGTAAAGACGGCCGATTTGTTGCCGTGAATTGCGCGGCCATTCCGGAAAACCTTTTGGAATCAGAGCTTTTTGGTTATGAAAGGGGTGCCTTTACCGGAGCTGAGAAACGGAAACTGGGGAAATTTGAACTGGCCGATGGGGGAACTATCTTTCTTGATGAAATTGGTGATATGCCCTTAATCATGCAGGCGAAACTTCTGCGGGTGATGCAAGAGAAGAGGTTCGAGCGGGTGGGAAGCTCGGTGAGCCGGACGGTGGACGTGCGGATCGTGGCGACGACGAACAAGGACCTGCAACGGGCGGTGCGAGAAGGAAAGTTCCGGGAAGACC
>JAPLUS010000457.1 GCA_026397495.1 Candidatus Zixiibacteriota bacterium
CCCCAACGGAATGGAAATCTACGGGAATTCTTAAAAGATGCAACCATAAATTATTATACCTTAACTTAAATAACAAGGTTTTTTAAGATTGGCTTATTCGCCGTGCTAAAATATAAGTTCAGCGGAGGACCGGATGAAGAAACTTGTGGAAGTAAAGATTGATAGTTTACGGGTCAGTCTAACCAATCAACAGCGTATTGTCGTGCTCAAGCAAGTTGACCAGGACCGCTACCTTCCTGTGTGGATCGGTCCTTATGAAGCAGAAGCTATCACTATCGCTCTACAAGAAATAGAGGTCTCCCGCCCCCAGACTCATGATTTGGTTAAAAATATCATTAGTGACCTTGATGCAAAAATGATCCATGTTGAGATCAGCGAATTGAAAGATGATATATTCTATGGCACACTCCTTTTATCCAAAGGCGAAAAGGAAATCCGCATAGATTGCCGCCCTTCAGATGCTATCGCCATTGCTGTCAGGGCGCATGTACCCATTATGACCTCTGAAGAAGTAATGGTTGAGGCAAGTATTATCCCAGAAGATATCTCTGCTGTTTCTGATGAGGAAGATACCGCAATTGTCGAGGAATCTGATGAAGGCGGCAGAATAACACCCAATGAAGAAAGGTTGTCTATCTTTGAGGATTACCTCAAAAAGAAAGGCGGGCAGCCAGGTTCTTCCCAAGGGCATGAAGGTTCTGGAGAAGAAGATGAGGACGAAGATAAAAGCGCATCGCCAGGTTAGATAGACAGGATATTGACTAATGGAAGACTATTTCCAGCCGGAAGAAACCAGCAGCAGTAGCATTCAAACACAGCCCCATAACCGCCAGGCTGAAGAGGCGGTTCTGGGTTCGGTGCTAATAAATCCTGAATCCTATTATGAGGTCGGGCAGATTCTTGATGCCGATAATTTTTATATTATCCGCAACCGATGGATTTGGGAAGTTTTCACCTATCTGCATGAAAATCGCATTCCGATTGATAATCTTACCCTGACCGAAGAGCTTGACAGCCGCGGTCAATTGGAGGAAATTGGCGGGCAGGCATATCTTATGATGCTAGTCAACCAGACACCCAGTTCACTTAATGCCCAGGCTTATGCCAGGATTGTGGAAGAAACCTCAGTCCGAAGGCGAATGCTCACCGCAGCCAATGAAATGGCCAAGCTGGCTTATCAGGAAGACAGGGAGCTGGATTCAATCATTGACAGTGCCGAGAAATCGGTCTTTAATCTCAGTGAACGCCGTATTCGGCGTGATATGCAGCCCATTCATACTGTTATCAGCCAGTTTTACGACCGGGTATCAACCCAATCTGCCAGCGGCGAAGAAATTAAGGGAGTACCTACAGAACTGTTAGATCTTGACAAAGTTTTGGGAGGTCTGCAAAAATCTGATTTATTGATTGTTGCCGGCCGCCCCGCTTCGGGTAAAACCGGCTTTCTAATTACAGTGGCCAAAAATGCAGCAGTTAAACATAAAAAACATATTGCAATGTTTTCACTTGAAATGTCTAATGAACAGCTTGTTCAGCGCATGATTGCTCAAGAAACCAGAATTAATTCTCAAAACTTACGGTCAGGAAAAATAACAGATGAACAATGGGAGCTTTTTACACAGGCAGTAGATGAGCTCAGTAATACCAAAATATTTCTCGATGATACCCCGGCAATGACGCCCATACAAATGCGAACCAAGTGCCGCCGTCTGCATCTTGAACAACGAATTGACCTTGTGTTAGTTGATTACATCCAGCTTATGTCTGGCGATACGCGCACTGATAACCGTGTCCAGGAAGTGTCTTATATTTCGCGCAATCTGAAAACCCTGGCTCGTGAGTTAAACGTTCCGGTTCTGGCTG
>JAPLUS010000146.1 GCA_026397495.1 Candidatus Zixiibacteriota bacterium
TCTCGGGGGCTTTTACTCTGATAACGGCCAAATCAGTCTGGGGATCAGTGCCGATTACATCTGCTGAATATTGATAACCGGCGGAGGTTCTTACAATCACCTGCTTGGCATCGCGTACCACATGGTTATTGGTTAGAATTTAACCATCAGGTCTAAAAAAGAATCCCGAACCAAAAGAAATTGGTGATCCTCGCGGAATTTGAAAGAAACGATAAAAAAAATCGTCATAATAGACCTCAGGCGATTGCTGTTCCGCCACTATATTGACGACGGCATCGCTAACTCTCTCTACTACTGGAACAAAGGGGGATGTATACTCGCCGTTATTTGATGACACGACGGGAAGATTTTCGATTTGGGGCGAGGCCGATAAATGCTTGGTAAAATCAAAGCCGGAGGCCAGAAAAATACCCACGACAGTAAAAACAACAGCTATGATTCCGAGGGGGAAATAGCGACAACCCACCCAAAAAGGGGATGAAAAGCTCCCTTTCAACTTTTTACCTCCAAACAATATAGCCAAATATAATACGGCTCAATAGGGTTTCTGTCAAGTGAAATTTTACACCCTTCCTTAGTCTAATATTTGTAAAGGTTTATACTGAAAATCGCCCTGTAAAGTTTCCTATTTTTTACTTTGGAAGAGTTGTCATATCTCATTGAAAATCAATTTGTTGCCCGCAATGGAAACTGCAATCGGTTGACTTTCCCCATCTTATCCATTAAATTTGGTATTTCAAATATGGCTTATATATCGCAAAGACGGGTTCTGATTAAGTATGGCCGGCTCCTCTACAAGAACGGACTGGTGGCCGGCGCTCAGGGTAATCTATCGATTAGACTCAAAGATGGCAATATACTGATTACCCCGGCCGGGGCCAGCAAGGGATTTCTCAAGGAGGAAAACCTTATTGTTGTCAGCCTTAAAGGGAAAAAAATTACCGGCAGAGGCGAAGCTTCATCAGAGCTTCTGATGCATTTGGCGGTATATAAACATCGACCGGAAATTGAGGCCTGCTGCCATGCTCATCCCCCTTTCGCCACAGCTTTTTCGGCAGTGGGCAGAAATTTGCCATCCCATATCCTGCCGGAAGTGATTGTTGTCATAGGCGAAATACCGCTTGCCAAATATGCTCCACCCGGCACTTCAGCAGTACCCCAATCCATCAAAAAATTATTGCCGAACCATAATGCCTTCATACTCCAGAATCATGGAGTATTGACCATTGGCCGGACTATAGAAGAGGCCTACAATCAGATGGAAATAGTTGAACATTATGCCAAAATTGTCTATATTGCAGAAAATATAGGTAAACTAAATATCCTCAATGACAAAGAAGTGTGCCGTCTGGAACGGCTGAAAAATTCTAATGGGCGCAATAAGTAAGCAATGATTAAAAAAGTGATCCTCGATAAAGCCGATCGGCTTTATCATTTTCCCTTTGATCTTGAAGATTATTATCCAAAACGGATTATCACTTCAGTCGAAAGAAGGATTCCGATTATTGATCTAGGCCATTTCAACTGGCCCATCCGAAAGATAGCCATTGAATCCGCGGAGAACCCTTTGAAAGCCGCCGATCAGGATGAATTGTTCCGACTAAAATCGGCTCTGTCAGAATGGTTAAAAACCGAATATTCTCTGGATATTGACCCGCGCAAGGAGATTTATATTGGAGAGGGGATTCGGAGGATTATATTCGACCTCTGCATGGCCTTTGTGGAATATGGCGATGTCGTTCTCTGTCCCGAACCGGGGCTTCCCTTCTACCGACGGCATACCATTGCCGCCGGAGGAATTCCTGTCCTCTACCCAATATCCGAGCGGACAGGATTTAAGCCTTCTCTCAAAAGGCTTCCGGAAAATCTGGGCAGGACGGCCAAACTCCTTTTTTTAAATAATCCCCATAATCCGCTGGGGACCGTGCTCGACGAGACCGATTTGGGTGAGTTGATTCGGAATGCTTCAAAGATAAACCTATTTCTCATCCACGATTCGGCCTATTGCTCCTTAACAGAGGAAAAACATATTTCCCCACTGAGTCTTCCCGCAGGACGCAAGGTCGCCTTGGAGATATTTTCTATTCCTTTTACTTTTGGATTGCCTCACTTACCATTCGGCTTTGCCATCGGCTCTTCAGAAATAATCGGGGGATTAGAAACAGCAAGTAAAACAACCGGGTCCTTTATACCCAGTTTTTGGGTAAATTGCGCTCTTAAAGCTATCCAAAGTTACCCAAGCGCCGAATTGAGAGATATTCGTAAGAATATTGGGCATTCTCGTCAGACTGCTAAGGAAATGGTGGAAAATTTCGGTTGGAAAATAGCCGGAAGCAATTCCTCGCCATTCCTGTGGCTAAAGATTCCGGAAAGAAGGCACTCGGCGATATTTGCCAACACTCTCCTTCGACGTAAGGGGATTCTGACTTTACCCGGAGATATATTCGCCTGTCACTGACAGCCTCATCGGAGGATTATGAAAAGGCCGCTGAAAGATTGGCCAAAGGGATAAAGATCAAAAGAGGAAGTCTCAGGGGGTAAGATTATGGATGTCATTAGATTAACCGGCATGGTGTTCTACGGTTATCATGGTGTTACGGCCGCCGAGAAAGAAACCGGCCGCAGGTTTGAAGTTGATTGCGAGCTTGAAACCGATTTGGCCTCACCGGGTCAGTCTGACTCAATAAAGGATACCGTCGACTATGCAGCTGTTTATCAGAAGATTAAAAATGTTGTCGAAGGAAAGGCCTTTTCATTAGTTGAAAGTCTGGCAGTATTATTGGCTAATGAAATTCTTGAAGAATTCCCGGTTCTGAGAGTAACTTTGAGAGTGCGAAAAAGAATTCCCCCTATTGCCGGGACGATTGATTATATCGAAATTGAAGTTACTCGTCAGCAATCCGATACCGCCAAAATACTGGCTGATCTGAAAAATCCAAATACAGAATTATGAAACCGATTATTGTTTATCTTTCATTCGGTTCCGATCTTGGCGATAGAGAGAGAAATCTCATCAGGGCTATGGAAATGGTTGGAAGTATAGAAGGATATGGCGAGATTTCCTGTTCGGCGGTCTATTTAAGTACGGCGGTAGAAATGTCGGAATATTCGCCAAACTTTCTTAATCTGGTGACCAAAGGGGAGTATAGTTATCGGCCGTCGGAACTGCTGAGTGCCATAGAGCAAATTGAAAAGAAGCTGGGGCGCACCGATAAGGGACAATATAAGCCGCGCCCAATCGATATCGATATTCTGCTTTTTGGAGATGAAATATCCAAAACTAAGCGGCTGACAATACCGCATCCAAGACTGACCAAGCGTCCCTTTATATTGGTGCCGCTTCTGCAAATTGAGCCGGATATAAAAGTGAGATTAACAGAAAAAACAGGAGAAAT
>JAPLUS010000431.1 GCA_026397495.1 Candidatus Zixiibacteriota bacterium
CTGTGTTTGCAGGTCGAAAATGCGAGATCCATCGCTTCTCCATATGGCCAGCATTCTGTTCCCACCGATGACATTCTCGACGACCCCATCGGGTGTTAGTACCAGCGAATCAATGAAAGCTCTGTCTTCGGCCGAGAATATCTTCACCAGACCATCACCTGAGGTAACATAGAAGATATGTTTTTGCGGTGCGCAGGTGGGCTGAGGACCTCCACGATAAAGGAAGTTGATCAATTTTGTTATATCAAGAAGGTTCATTGCGCCCGACCCATCAATATCGGCATCCTGCGGATTGGGCGGCGGCGGCCCTTCTAGATAGAGATATTTGATAAGGTAACCAACATCCTGAATATTAATAATCCCACTTCCATTAACATCGCCGCACACGGCGCCCACCGGAATCGCACCCGCCATAAAGATGAGCGTCAATATCAGAATCGTGCAGACAGCAATTGGTTTCCGACTCATAGTAACCTCCAGTTTTTCATCGATGAAAACCGTCTAAGACTGCTCGACGAAATGCAACCAATTCACAAGTTTCGTCTTCATGATTTATAGCCACTGTAAATAGTTTATTATTGGCCTGGCATCACCCTCTGAGCTCATAGATCAATAATGCCAAATATATGAAGAACGCTATATCAGACAATAGCCTCCAAAAAAATATACGGTCGGACAACTTTTTGTCAAGCTAGAATTATGGTCAAAGGGAGCCAATAGCAGGACGATGGAATAGACGTTATTCTATTTTTGTGCGGTTTCAGTTAGACCAATATTTCTTATCTGATTTTCATACTCTTCGCTCAAAACAATTATAGCTACCCGGCGGTTACGGGGATCGTCGGGAGTTGATGCAAACCTCAGTTGGGTATCGGCATTACCGCGGACTTCAAATATCTGCCCCAGATGAAGACCCGAAAACTCCATTAACCGCCGAGCGCTATTGGCCCGATCGGATGAAAGTTCCCAGTTAGAATAATCGATGCGGCCGGTAAAGGGACGGCTATCGGTATGCCCCTCAACAATAATATGGTTGGGAAGATTCCCCAATTCGGAGGCTATAGAAGAAAGAAGCAGACTGGTACGGGGCTTCAGCTTGGCGCTTCCAAGGGCGAAAAAAATTGATGAATCCGAGGTGGCCGAGGCATCAATAAGTTGAATCCTAAGTCCTTCCGGAACCATCTCAATTTCAACAAAATCTTTCAGTTTTTCAATGTCGGGGGATTTATTTATCATATCTCGAATTTTCTCACCGGCATCGGCAAGTTTTTGCTTTTCTCCTTCAAAGTCTTTGGACGGTTCCTTTTTCTCATATTTGAAGCTTTTGACCGGAGAAGCCCCCCCTTCAAACATTCCCTGTCCTGCTTTCTTGTTGAACCCGACCGGATCGCGAAAATAGCCGCCTATACCCTGTTTAACTGCCGGCGATTGGTTCACCAGCCACATCACCAGAAAGAAGGCCATCATGGCCGTGACAAAATCAGCATAGGCAACTTTCCAGGCGCCGCCATGATGACCGGCATGATGCCCCTTTTTTTTAATTATTATTATCGGAGCTAACTCTTTTTTTTCTTCTTCAGCCATAGAAAAATTATGCCGCCTTAGTCATTTTGGTTGCCCGACAGGCATCTTCGACCTCGGAAAAGGTAGGACGAACATCACTGCCGATAACCCGGCGAGCAAATTCCACCGCTATTGAAGCGGCAAATCCTTTGTGAAAAGCAAGAAGACCCTGTTTTAGGCAGATGTAATATCGCCCGGAATCTTCGGTCATAGTCTGAAGATTGGCAGCCAGTGGTTGAACAAACCCATAGGAAAGAAGAATGCCCAAGAAAGTCCCGACCAGCGCCGCCCCGACTTTTTCTCCAATCTCTGCGGGAGGACCATCTATTGCTCCCATAGTGATGACCACTCCCAAAACCGCAGCCACAATACCGAGCCCCGGTAGAGCATCCCCAACGCGCGCCAGGGAGGTTGACGGTTGAATATTTTCCTGATGATGAGTGTCTAAATCCAGGTCCATCATTGCTTCCAAATCGTATTCCGGAATGCCACCCATAATTACTAACCGCATAGTGTCAACCAGGAAACTAAGGGCATGGTGATCCTTGAGAATATCAGGATATTTGGAGAGAACATTACTTTTCTCCGGATTTTCTATATGTGATTCAAGACCAACCAATCCGTCTTTCCGGGCAACATTGAAAAGCTCATACATCATCACCAGCAGATCTACATATGATTTTTTGGTTCGACCTGTGCCCATAATAGCTGCAATCTGAGAGACAATGGCTTTAAGTACTTTTAAGGGCACACCTACCAAGAGTGTACCGGCCGCCGCCCCACCAATAATAAGAAACTCGGCCGGCTGAAATAAGACCATTAATTGGCCCTTTTCCATGAGATAGCCAGCTATAATAGACGCCGCCACAACCACAAAGCCAATGATTGCAATCATTTACTTCTCTATATTATAATCATATAAGCAGTTACACATCAATTATCGTCATTTTTTAATAAAACTAAATTACCGGGATTCCAGAAATAATAATGGCATTGCCAAAAACTAATTGAAGATATAGACTGGTGTTATGAATTGTATTTTTTGCCAGATTATAAAGAGAGAAAAGCCTGCAAAAATATACTGTGAAGATAAAGAAATAATTGTCTTCTCAGATATTTTCCCTCGTGCCCTCATCCATCTCTTGGTCTGCCCCAAAACTCACTATTTGAGTTTAATGGATATCCCCGATGAGCTTCTTCTTGGATTATTTAAAAAAATTAGAGAGATGGCTAAGGAGCTTAATATTGAAGATAATTTTAGAGTTCTTCTTAATAATGGCGCCCTATCGGGTCAAATCGTTGAACACCTTCATTTTCACTTTATGTCAAATGCTTCCTGAATCAGATTGCCCTTTGGCAATCAAACCCCCTGTATACCATAACGATACGGGCAATCAATTATTATATTGACAGAGGGAATTAAAAGCTTATAATAAGTTGCTATGAAATATTTAATTGGTCTTGAAAGGGGGGATTTAAATGACCGGTGTTAGGGTTCGTGATGATGAATCGTTCGAAAAAGCCCTGCGCCGATTCAATAAGTTTTGCGAGAAGACTGGCATTCTTTCAGATATAAAGAAGCATCAGCATTTCGAAAAGCCTTCTGAACGGCGAAAAAGGAAGCTGAATGCCGCTCGTCGGAAAAATCGCAAATTCCCTCAGGAAGGCTAAAGACGAATGTCTCTCCCTGCTCGAATTGACGAGGATATAATTAAGGCCCTGAAGTCAGGCGATAAACTTAAAGTAACCGCCCTTCGGGGCCTAAAATCTGATATCAAATATAAAAGAATTGAAAAAGGGGATGACTTAACTGATGATGATATTATCGGTGTTTTGGACAGCGCTGCCAAGAGAAGACGGGACTCCATAGAGCAGTTCCAGGCAGGTAATCGGGCCGATCTGGTGGAAAAAGAAACCGCCGAATTGGCAATTATAACAAGTTATCTGCCTCAGCAACTTACGGAGGAAGAGCTCCGGGAACTGATTCTTGATTCTATTAAAGAAACAGGGGTCGACTCGCCCGCCAAAGCAGGATTGGTTATGAAAGACCTTATACCTAAAATCAAGGGTAAGGCCAATGGCCGGCTGGTGAACAACCTTGTTTCTCAGATTCTTTCAGGCGGCAAGAGTTGATCATAGATTGGCGCCCAAGCGTCAACAAATAAGGAGCTGGCGATGAATTGGATTGATGTTGTACTCCTGATTTTGCTGGTGGCGGCTGTTATCATTGGCTCCAAAAAAGGCCTGGTACGGGAATTTATGGCCTTGACGGTTCTAACCGCCACCGTTATTGTCTCCGTAAATTATATCGATGTAATTGCTACCAAGATTTTCCTGAAATTGGGAGGATCGCCGTTGGTAACCGCCATGCTGTCATTCATCATTCTTCTGGCTTTTGTTTATGCTCTTTTTAAGCTTCATGGCCTTTTATTCTATAGAAT
>JAPLUS010000063.1 GCA_026397495.1 Candidatus Zixiibacteriota bacterium
GACTGTCAAGCTCTAAATTGTAGAAAATAATGACCCCTTTAATAGAATATTTTTCAATGGAAAACTCCTTCAATTCCCCGGCTCTTATCTTAAAATATACAGATAAACATACAAATCTAAAGAAATGACGTTTCAAGTCGATAAATAGACTAAAGAAATTATATCCTTTTTTTAAGGAGTATAAATTGAAAATCTGCCCAAATTGCAAAACCAAAAATGTCTTTGATGGAGCCCAATTCTGTCGAGATTGCGGCGGCCCTCTTGATGAAGGTTCTTCTTCAGGGGAAAACCAGCGAGACATTGAGAAAGATGATAAGCTCGATTTTGTGGTAACCGAGGCGGCTGATTCATCGTCCCCGCATTTATTTGGAATGGAAGGCGGCGGAGCCAGGCCGCATCGTGAGGAAGCCCCTCTTGAAATTAAGTCAACAGCGGCCTTGCTGGATGACGATGCCCTTATATCCTCCGGAAAAATAAAGGAAGAAACGGATTATGGGCCAATTGGAGAGTCGGCGCCTCCCCCCCCTCCTGTCGCCGATTATGAGCTGAATGAATCGAAGTCATTATCACCGGAGCCACAGCCGGCCCCGGCAATAGAAAAGTCGAAAATCAAGGTGTTATCAAAAGATGAAATTGAGAGCATTAACAAGAATCTGCATCAATTCGACAAGCAAAATAATAAGGAGCCTAAACCGGCGGCTCTTAGAGATACCGCCCCGATTAGGCCAATAGACGACCCGGCTCAGGCGGGGAGTATTCAGAAAGCGCACAAAGTCAGAGGTGTTGCCTATTTCAGAAATAATTTCATCCAGATTGTCGGCCATCCTTTTTTGCATGCCGGGGATGAAATTCTCATCAATGATAAACATTATGTCCTAAAACCAAAAACCGTCAGCGCCAGAGTCTTAATTGGAATAGCGGCTGTGATTTTTGCGGTATTTCTCGTCATAATTGGCATACAATTCATCAACCCCACTGTTTCTGGCAATGGGGAGATAATTGGTCTCATCTTAAATCAAGACCGACAACCCTATTTAGAGGGTGCCAGAGTTTCCATACCGGTCCTAAAAAAAACTACAACAACAAACGCCCAGGGCTTCTTCCGCTTCGAATTGGTGCCGACCGGAACATATGAAATAGTATATGAACTCAGAGATGATAATATAGGTCGAGGCAATGCTACCGTAACAGCTAAACAGATAACCTTGACGACATTCGACAAACTCCAGCTAAAGGCAATCGAAGCCCCGACCAGATCCGGAGCAAGAATAGCGGAAAATCCAATTGATGAGGAGCAGGTCTCCCCGGTCACAACCCGGCCGAATTCATCTGATACCCGCTCAAAAGACCAAGTTGGTTATGGAAACATAAAGCTCAATGCCAATGTGGCTGACGCCCGGATAATTATCGATGACAAAATTCTTGGCGCCGGAAATAATACCTATGCAAGGATAAAAGCCGGCCGTCATAATGTAAAAGTGGACAAATCCGGTTACTCCGAATACAGCACAGCGATTGACCTTGAGACTGATCAAACTCTAAATATCAATGCCACCCTCACGGCTCTGAAGAAAACCACTCCCGTAGATATGGCCGAGAACTTCTTTAGTCAAGGGAACTCCGCTCTGGCGGCCAATAATTATCAGAAAGCTATTGAGGGCTATACGGAAGCGCTAAAGCTTTCCCCCAATTTCAAGGAAGCCTATTCCAGGCGGGCTGAAGCCTATGTAAGAACAGGTGATAATGAAAAGGCTTCCGCCGACTATATTAGACTGGGTGAAATCCAGAGACTAAATAACAACGGCTCCATGGCTATAAGCGCCTTTTCTTCCGCTTTGACTTATTCTCCCAACAACCTTTCGGCCATTGTCGGGCGTGGTGGCGCCAGATTGGATAATGGGGATTACCGACCGGCACTAATCGATTTTGAAGCTGCTCTTAAACTTGATAATCAATTCTATCCTGCTCTATTTGGTGGCGGAATCTGCCAATTCAGATTGGGGAATAATAAACAGGCGGATAAGTACTTTAAAAACGCCTATAAGATAAGCCAAGGCGATCCTTATCTCTACCAATATATGATGCTTAATTATTTAACGCTTGATGATGTCAAAAACATAAGAAAAACCTATGTCGAATATAAGGCCGTGGCCACTCCGGCTGAATTGGCCGAATTCAAATCCTCCAGCCGATTTGCCCCTGTTATCAGGCTTATTCCAGAGGATAATAGATAGAATAGAGCCGTGGACAAAAAATTAAATTGCTGGGAATTTAGAAATTGTGGCATGGAGCCGGGGGGAATATTTTCTCGACTTTATGGTGATTGTCCGGTTTCTGAAATGATGAAATATGACGGTATAAACGGGGGCATCGGAGCGGGCCGCATATGCTGGTCTCTACTGGATAAAAGTCCTATTAAAGATCCTTTCATTTGCCGAAATAGTCGTATTTCCTGCGTAAATTGTGAATTTTTCCATAGGGTGCAGGCAGAGGAAAACTCCCGTCAGAATAACCAGACCACTAAAGAGTCAGTTGGGCAGGTCAGCGTTACCGTAGCCAAATAAAATGCTCTTTTAGCCCCTATCGCCCATTAAAAAATCTTATCAATCCAGTATTCTGTCAAATATTTATCCCGTAATCCCTTACCAAGCTTATCGGCTTCTCTGTAATCGCCAAAATTCCCTATACGTACCCTATAATATGTGACACCTTTGATTTCTATTGACGAGACAAAGGCCTTGTATCCAAGCTTGACAAACCTGCCTGCGATTTCATTGGCTGATGCCAAGTCGGTGCCGGAAGCGACCTGCACTGTATAAATTCCCTTGCCGCTGGGCGAAGGAGTTCTGTCAACCATACTGAATTCTCTTGCCGAAATCGTGGTTTCCTCCTTGGGCATTTGAATGCTGTCGGTCTCATTCGGAATTCTGTCCGGCATCGGTGTTTCTTCAGGATGAATTTCGCCAATAGTATCAGAAGACAGGGAATCTTTCCTGCCGGTATTATCTGTGATATAATCCTTTGATTCTGCCTCTCTAACTTCTTTTTCCAGCTTAGCCACCCGGTCTTTGTTCTTATTGCAGCCGAGGGCCAATATAGCCATAAGGATTAGACCAGCTCCGATAGCCACCCATCTCATATTTCCTCCTTTAATATTTTAGAATAGAACCGCCAAACAAGAGGTCTGTCAAGTCAAAATAAAAATCTATAATTTATTGTTGAAATCGAAACCAATAATGAATAAGATGTTATAAAAACAGGCGGGAAGATGAATTATTCAGAAAATATTCTCAAGATAATTGGCAAGACTCCTATGGTTAGAATCAATAATGAACCAGGGAGAAACTCGCCACTGATATTAGCCAAGCTGGAATTTACCAATCCCGGCGGGTCGGTTAAAGATAGAATGGCCAGCTATATACTTCAAAGGGCCATTAAAGACGGAAGGCTCAAGCAAGGCGATACTGTAATCGACAACACCTCCGGCAACACGGGGGTAGCTATGGCTATGGTGGCTTCTGTTTTAGGATTAAAGGCAATCTTAACAATACCTGATAAGACCAGCAAGGAAAAAATAGACCTTATTCGGTCTTTCGGCGCGGAGGTTATTATAACCTCTGCCGAAGCTACTCATGACGATCCCGAAGGATGTTACATGAAGGCCGTCAATTTGGCGCAGAAGCATGGCTATTTTCATATGAATCAATATCATAATCAGGATAATGTTATGGCTCATTACCTAACTACCGGTCCTGAGATATGGGAAGATAGCGATGGCAAGGTTTCGCATTTTGTTGCTGGTATTGGTACCGGAGGTACCTTCTCTGGAGTATCACGTTTTTTAAAAGAAAAGAATTCCACAATTAAGGCAATCGCGGTCGATCCGGTCGGGTCAATATTTGCAGCATATATCAAGAGTAGAGAGATTTCCCATCCGGAGTCTTACCAAGTTGAGGGAATTGGATCGGATACGGTAACAGAGGCGCTTCATACCGATTTGGTTGATGATGTCATAACCGTAACGGACAAAGATGCTTTTGAAACAGCCAGAGGCCTTGCTCGTAGCGAGGGAATTTCGGTCGGTGGCTCGGCGGGAGCCGCCGTCTGGGCGGCAAAGCAGGTGGCAAGGGAACTTGATAATAAATCCATTATTGTTATTATCATTGCCGATTCCGGCACCAGATATCTAAGTAAATGCTTCAATGATGTCTGGATGAGAGAACATGGCTTCCTGGAAAAGAAATAGGATATATCGTAATTCTGCCGGCGATTCCTTTTATGACGGTAAGCATTGCAGATTGCAATATCTACCATAAGCAAAGAAATAATATTTAAAAAAGTCTTGACAATGGCGACTATTTATCTATTTTTGGCAAAAATATGAGGGTGACTCTCTGTTGTCCCGGGTAGTTTCCTAGCCCCCTCTACCCAACCAGAGTAGCGCCCTCTTTTTTTATGCTCTTTTTTTATAGCTATGAAATCAAAGGGGAATGGCTATCCCTTGATATTGAGAACGGGAAAGAACCGCGCCACCTTGCCTGAAATCCCTATAGCATCGACTGCTTTAATGACTTCATCAATATCTTTATAGGCAAATGATGCTTCCTCGGCAAGACCCGCCATATGACCTGTCTTGACCAGAATACCGTTTTCTCTCATCCTTTTCTGAACGGCATCGCCCCGGATTGTTCTTTTGGCCTGCATTCGGGACATCGTGCGGCCAGCGCCATGCAGGGTGGAACCAAAGGTTTCTCTATCAGCTAACTCGGTTCCACAGAGTAAGGCCGAGCCGGTTTCCATTGATCCGCCGACAATGACCGGCTGGCCGACAGACATATATTTCTGTGGTATATCTTTACTGCCCGGGCCAAAAGAACGAGTTGCTCCCTTGCGATGGACAAGAAGGTTTTCCATCCTGCCCTCTATTTCATACTGCTCAATCTTGGCAATATTATGGGCAACATCATAGATTGTATCTATGCCTAATTCTTCATTGCTTTTTTTAAAGATTTCTTTAAATACCTTCCGGATTCCGTATACAATCAGTTGCCGATTGACAAAGGCGGCATTGGCGGCACAGGCCATGGCTTCAAAATATTGACGTCCTTCAGATGATTTTACCGGCGCTGACATCAATTCTCTATCTTTTATTTGTAGACCATACTTCTTTGAGCACTTGTCAAAAATCTGGAGGTAATCAGTAGCTATCTGATGTCCAAAGCCCCGTGAGCCGCAATGAATAGCCACCATTACTTGGTTGTCCCGATCGATTCCAAAAACACGAGCCTTTTCCTCAGCATAGATATTCTCCCGAGCGGCGATTTCAATTTCCAAATAATGATTTCCTGAGCCAAGCGTCCCCATCTGGTTAATACCGCGAGAAATTGCTTTTTCGGAAACCGCCTGATGGTTGGCTTTCTCCAGACAGCCATGATCTTCAACACAATCAACATCATCAGAAGTTGCATAACCGCGCTCAAGGCACCAATTCATTCCTTTTTCCATCAGGCTACTAAATTCTTTTCCATCCAATTGTACAAAACCACTTGAACCGACCCCGGATGGGATAGTGGCGAATAACCTATTAAGCAATTCCTCCTTTCGAGGTTCAAGCTCCGCAGAGGTAAGATTAGTACGCAAAAGCCGCATACCACAATTGATATCGAAGCCTATGCCGCCGGGAGAGATGACTCCGTTTTCCAGTGAAAATGCCGCTACCCCCCCAATCGGGAAACCATACCCCGGATGACCATCAGGCATACAAAGGGCATATTTCTTTATTCCCGGCAGGCAAGCGACATTAGTTATCTGGTCAATGACTCTATCATCAATACCCTCGATAAGTTCCGACGATGAGAGCAATCGGACGGGAACATTCATTCCCATCTTAAAATCAGGTGTGATTTCCCATATATTGGCGGTAATCCGTCTAAAAATTTCCTTTTTCATAGATCAAAGACCACTTCGCTCCTCCATAGTTTTCCCGAGTTCTCAACCCTAAATTTATAATAAGTAACGCCCTTGATATCAATTTTTAGTGTATGCCTCTGAGGGTCAATTGTGTCCCCATACACCTGAGCCGTCAGAACGATACCATATTCATCTGTAAATTCAAGTTCACATCGCTTGAAAAGGAATTTTTCCGCATCCTTATAATAAATTATTTCTGATAGCCATTTGAAAAATAGCTCTTCGATATTTTCCCCTTCAAGTTTTAGGGAAAACTGTCGCGATTCATTAAGGTTATTAATATCCGCCATTATAGTAGTCAAACCGATAGCGGCGTCAGAAAATAATTCATTAAGATTATGTCCGGTGACAACAAGACCGATATCGGCGCTGGTCTGTTTATCGGTCAGTTCAAAAGGCATAGCCGAAAATAAAAAAACGTC
>JAPLUS010000174.1 GCA_026397495.1 Candidatus Zixiibacteriota bacterium
AAATGGCGACTGCCGGAAAATATTGTCTCGGCTATTGCCCATCATCATTCTTTCGGTGATAAAAACTCTGATGAATTGGATGATCTTATTCGGTTGGCGGTGGCTTTGAATAGAGAAATATTTGCCGGTTCGGGACACTATCTAGAGGACAAAATAACCAAAATTGGCGTTATTTCTTCTCGACTGGAGATTAGCAACCGGCAGCTTGATGATATTGCCTTGACGATTGCCAAAGATGCCGCCCTTTTTGCCAGAGCCACCGATATTAGGATTGAGGATTATGGGATGATTTTGGCCCGGGCCAATCAGGAAATATTCAATACCTATCTTTCAATTCAGAAATTATTTAGAGAACGGCAGGAATTGACCCGCAAACTGCTTGATGAGGAAAGAGACCGGGGGCTTCTTGAGGCCAAGCAGGTAGCTATCTCCACCCTTTCACACTATATCAATAATGCAGCGATGGCAATTTCCGGCAATTCGCAAGTAATCAGGATGTCCCTCAAGCATAAAAATTCCGATGAAATTGCGGCGACCTTGCCAAGGGTTTTAGATACTATGGATGGCGCCGTGCGCAAAATTGCGGCAGTATTGGAAGAGATTTCCGATCTTAATCAGCTTGATACTATGGAATACTATGATCAGTCAAAAATCCTCAATATTGATGATAGAATTAAAAAGAGAATGGTCAAATTGGAAAAGGCCAGCGGTGTCGTCCTTCCCGATGAAACTGAATTAATCGTCGATTCGCTTACGTCTAAATAGAAGCCCTCGCTATTTTCAATACAATTATTGGCTTGTCTCCGATAAGGATAATTGTTATTCTCTTATAAGTCAGCAGAAGATTTAATCCTTAGTTTTGCTTAAAGACGGGAGTTAATATGAAATTATTATCCGGGATGTCCAAATTGAGGAAAATAGAGACCTCATCACTGATCAAATTTTGTTTTCAGGATGGTCTGGAGAAGGATACCCATCTTAAAGAATTGAATAAAATTCTGGGTGGCGCCATAAAGAAGATCTATGATTCCGGAGAGTTTTCCGGAAAACTGAATCAAACACTGGTTCTGCATACATTATCTCAATTGCCCTGCGAACGGGTGATCCTGGCCGGACTTGGAGAAAAAAGGAAACTTAATGCCGATAGTTACCGCCAGGCCGCCGGCACGGTTTCACGTTTGACCGCTATCAAAAGATCAAAAGCGGTAGCGTTCTTTTTTAATGGGATTGAAAAATATGATGCGGTGCAGGGCACGGTAGAGGGGTTTCTGCTGGGGCGGTTTGGCATGAATGACTATAAGACCGGGGAAAATAAGAACGAAGATGTCATTGAGACCATCCATTTTTATACCGTCAGTAAACAGCACCAGTCCCGCTTGGATAAAGCGATACTCAGGGGACAGATAATAGCCGAAGAAGTTATTTCAGCCCGACGCCTGACGGCTCACCCTGGAAATGTGATTACCCCGACAACCTTTGCTGAGGAAGCTTTTTCGCTGGCGAAGAAATATCGCTTGAAATGTACCGTTCTCGATGAGAATAGGATAAGAGGCGAAAAAATGGATGCTCTCATGGCGGTGGCGCGCGGATCGGAGCAACCGCCCCGATTCGTAATTTTAGAGTACCGCGGGGCAAAGGCAGGTATAAAGCCGATTGTTCTTATTGGTAAGGGAATCACCTTTGATTCCGGAGGCATTTCTTTAAAATCGGCATTGGATATGGATGAAATGAAAGGTGATATGATGGGTGGAGCGGTGGTTATGTCCGTGATTTCGGCGGCATCGCGGTTACGACTGCCATTAAATATTGTCTGTTTGATACCGCTTGCGGAAAATTTGCCCTCGGGCCGGGCCTTAAAACCGGGTGATATTATTAACTCCCGAAAAGGGAAGACGATAGAAATCATAAATACTGATTGTGAAGGTCGTCTGATACTGGCTGATGCCCTTGACTATGCCGGCAAGTTCAAGCCGCAGGCAGTAATTGATATTGCCACTCTCACCGGGGCGGCTCTCTATGTGCTTGGTTATATTGGCGCTCCTATTCTCGGAAATAATAAAAAGCTCCTTAAGGCCGTTAAGGCCGCCTCGGGAGCAACCGCCGAGAAAGTCTGGGAAATGCCGCTTTGGGAGGAGTATGGGGCACTGATGAAATCCGATATTGCCGATGTCAGAAACTTGGGCGAGAAACAGGCCGGGACATTAACCGCGGCGGCTTTCCTTGAAAATTTCATTGGTGACTGGCCCTGGGTACATATTGATATTGCTTATGTCGATATCGAAAAATCGGGAAAACCTTATATTCCCAAAGGGGCAACCGGTATCGGTGTTCGACTGCTCATAGAGCTTCTTTCCCAATGGAGGAGGATATAAAGTATATCCCGTCTACCTCTTGGTCAATTACCAACAGAATAACTTCTTAAGTTCTATTTTAGCCCGTAGGCCGGAAAAATCAAGATCCACCCGGTCATTTGCGTCATTGGAGCAGGTCAAATAGAGCTCTTCCCCAAGATTATTATGAGCATGAATATTATTCATATTCAGGTACAAATACCCGGCGTCAACTCCGGCAACCAATCCCCAGAAGCGGATAGGATAATCAAGGCCGATTGATCCTGATACCCCGACTGATGAACCCTTTAAGGATTCGGTGCTTACATCCTTATAGCCGGTAGCCGAATTAATAAATGACTTGCTTCCTTGCCAAATATTCCACTTGGAGAAATAATAGCCGCCATTGGCGGTGATTCTGACAGCAATTGAATTCATCATTCCCTTCTTGTCGGGCGGATTCAACAGGTAATAATCAACCCCAAGATTGACGCCATAGATATTAATCTCAGAAACGAGGTTGAAATTATCTTTCACACCGATAGAATCAAAGGCAGCATCAAAATCATAATTGCTGGTCTTGTTCGACCCCATCTTCAGCCAGTATTCAAACCCGACCTTGGCGGCAATACGGGATGTAATCATCATTCCGAAGTCAACTCCAAGCTGTTTAGAGCGCCAAATGCCCGTCAGGAGATATTGGCTCCCGTTAAGAGCGGTTATATTGGAATTGGCATAACTGCGGAATTTATTGTAAGGGCTGTCGTTTGGCAATTTGCCATAGGCGCCATACAGGGAAACAAAACCTATCCTAAGACTCTTTGCTTTCTGCTTCTTTTCCGTCTTTTTCAAATATTGGGCAACAACGTCATCTTCGGTCTGACTAAAGGCCGGAGCAATTGCCATAAAAAGAAAAACAATAGCCGATAAGAGCAATATCTTCCTGGTCATAAATCCTCCTCAAAATTAATTACCTTACTTATATTTATCGGAAAAAAAGTGGAGACACTTTAAGGAAATTTTTAGTCCTGAATTTCCTTAATATGGAAATTGCTAATAGGTTATTTTGGTTTTGATAAAACCGGCTCAAAGTAAAATGGGCAGGAATTTCAATCCTGCCCATTTTTTTGTTCCAATCGGGGATATTATTTCTTGATTATATTACCGTAATCCATTGCGGCCAATTGCTTAAAGTAATTATACCTCTTAACAGCATCGGCCTGCGCTGTCTCCAGCAGTTTTTTGGAACGTTCCGGCATACTGCTCATCAATGTCCGAAAACGGACTTCACCAAGGGCGTAATCGGTATAAGGAATTGAGGGCGCCTTGCTATCCAACTGGAGAGGATTCTTGCTCTGAGCCAGCAGTTCGGGATTGTAACGATAGAGGAGCCAATGGCCGGAATCGACTGCTTTCTTATGCTCATCAAGACCGTGAGACATATCAATACCATGAGCGATACAGTGCGAATAGGCAATTATGATGGAGGGTCCTTGATACTTTTCGGCTTCGACAAAGGCCTTAACTGTCTGATTTTGGCTGGCGCCAATAGCCACCTGTGCCACATAAACATTGCCATAGGACATCATCATCAGACCAAGGTCCTTCTTGGGGAGCGGTTTTCCCGCCGCGGCGAATTTTGCCACAGCTCCCATTGGAGACGATTTGGACATCTGTCCGCCCGTATTTGAATAGACCTCGGTATCCAGAACCAGGATATTGACATTTCGACCTGAGGCCAGCACATGGTCTAAACCGCCGAATCCGATATCATAAGCCCAGCCATCGCCACCGAAGGCCCAAACCGATTTCTTCACCAAATAATCGGTCATGGCCATCAATCTTTCGGCGTCCGGGCTACGCATCTTGGTTAATTTTTCCTTTATTTTGGCGACTTTGGCTCTCTGTTCTTCAATTCCAGCCTGAGTTGACTGGTCTCCATTGCGAATAGATTCAAAGTCGCCAGGGAAAAGTTTAGCTACCAGCTCGAGTGCATTTTCGCGCATTTTGTCAACCGCCAAACGGATCCCAAGAGCAAATTCCGCATTATCTTCAAAGAGTGAATTCGACCAGGCCGGGCCGCGGCCATCGGCGCGAATGGTATATGGGGTTGTGGGAAGATTGCCGCCATAAATTGAGGAACAACCGGTAGCATTGCCAATTATGGCGCGATCGCCAAAGAGCTGACTTGCCAGTTTGATATAAGGTGTTTCGCCGCAACCGGCGCAGGCGCCGGAAAATTCAAAAAGTGGTCTTACTAACTGGCTCCCCTTAACCGTTTCAATATTATACAGCGAGGGATCAGTATCCGGAAGGGAAAGGAAGAAATTCCAGTTTTTGGCTTCCGGCTCTCGCAGAGGAAGCTGGGGAGCCATATTTATGGCCTGATGCTCAGTCTTGTTCCCCTGGGCATCCTTACCACCGAATACCGGACAGGCGTTGACGCAGGCCTCGCATCCGGTACAATCTTCCGGCGCTACCTGAAGGGTATATTTCAATCCTTCGTACTGCTTTGATTTAGCGTCGGCGGATTTAAAAGTCGAGGGTGCTTTTTCCAATAGCTTAGGCTCGTATATCTTCATCCTTATCGTGGCATGGGGACAGACAATGGAACAGATACCGCACTGGATACAGAGCTCTTCATCCCAAATCGGGATTTCAAGGGCGATATTTCTCTTTTCGTACTGAGTGGTACCGGTCATAAAGGTACCGTCATCCGGCATAGCTGATACCGGCAGAGTGTCTCCTTTGCCCGCAATAATGGCAGCCGTTACATATTGAACAAATTTGGGAGCGTTCTTGGGAACCAGTGGAGGCATCTTAATCTGGCCGGTCGCCTTAGCAGGATAGTGAACCTCATAAAGGTTGCTGATAGCGGCATCGACTGAAGCATAATTCATCTCCACCACTTTTTCACCCTTATGTCCATAAGTTTTATTAAGAGCATCCTTAATAAACGCAATCGCTTTTTCCTTGGGAATTATATCGCTTATATGGAAGAAGGCCGTCTGCATTATGGTATTAATGCGGGCGCCCAGGCCAAGTTCTTTGGCCAGTTTGATAGCATCGATTACATAAAACTTAGCCTTCTTATTTAGAATCTGGCGCTGGACTTCAACCGGAATCCTATCCCAGATTTCCTCGGGGCCAAAAGGACTGTTTAAAAGGAACGTTCCCCCCTTAACCAAGGGCGTGAGCATATCGTATTTCTCCAGGAAAGAGAAATTATGACAAGCCACAAAATTGGCGGAACTTATTAAGTAGGGCCGGCGGATGAGCTTTTTGCAATTTTAGATTGTCCAGCACGGTTTTGGCCATCGCCGGATTGAATTCCTTTGAGCTTAACCCATAACGTCCGCCGACAACAATCGGATAACCCTTGAATGAGGTCATACCCGATTTGATCCCTTCGCTTAAGGCCGCCTGAATATCAACATAAAGCGGCTCGCCCACTGCGCCCGGTTCTTTGGTCCGGTCGAGAATGGCAATTTTTTTGACGGTTCTGGGAATCGCTTTCAACAAAGCTTTGACTGAAAATGGACGATATAATCTAACCTTGATTAAACCTACCTTCTCGCCCTGTTTATTCAGATACTCAACCGTTTCATGCATCGTTTCAGAACCGGAGCCCATCATAATGACAATGCGATCAGCATTGGCAGAACCGACATAATCGAATAGTTTATATTTTCGGCCAATTAGCTTGGCGAATTTGTCCATCTGTTTCTGGACGATTTCAGGGGTCTTCAGATAGTATTTGTTAACTGTCTCTCTGGCCTGAAAGAAAACATCCGGGTTTTGCGACGAACCCTTGAGAGTCGGATGATCCGGACTCAGGGCGCGCCCCCGATGCGCCTTTATCAAATCGTCATCCATCATTGCCCGCATATCATTAAAATCGAACTGCTCCACCTTCTGTTCTTCGTGAGATGTCCGGAACCCGTCAAAAAAGTGGAGAAAAGGAACACGGCTTTCCATACTTGCGGCATGGGCGATCAGGGCCATATCCATTGCCTCTTGCACGGAGCCCGAAGCAATTAGTGCGAATCCCGTGGAACGGGTGGTCATAACATCAGAGTGGTCGCCAAAAATTGAAAGAGCATGGGTTGCCACTGTGCGCGCTGAAACATGAAAAACTGTGGGCGTCATCTCTCCCGATATTTTGAACATATTAGGTATCATTAGGAGCAATCCCTGTGAGGCCGTGAAGGTTGTCGTCAAGGCTCCAGCGGTGGCGGCGCCATGAACGGCTCCCGAAGCGCCTCCTTCTGATTGCATTTCAATTACATTAGGAATCGTTCCCCAGATATTGGTTTCCCCGTCCGCTGATTTGGCATCGGCAATTTCCCCCATATTGGACGAGGGAGTTATGGGATATATGGCAATAACTTCGCTCAAGGCGTGAGCCACATAGGCCGCGGCCGTGTTACCATCGATGGTAACCATTTTTCCATGGTGAGATGGCACACTCTTAACTGCCTTGACACCGGATTTCTTCACTTTCTTCACCATAATTTACTTATCTCCAATCAGCCTGTATTATGCTGTTCTTTAAATATATGTTGCTGCCTAAATAGTCTTAGGCAGAGTTATACTCTTTTGTCCTTGATATTTCCCCTTCTTGTCTTTATATGAAATCTCACATATTTCATCGGCCTCCAAAAAAATAATCTGAGCGATTCCCTCATTGGCATAGACTCTGGCCGGCAGGGGAGTAGTATTGGAAATCTCCAAAGTGGCGTGCCCTTCCCACTCCGGTTCGAAGGGAGTTACATTGACAATGATGCCGCATCTGGCGTAGGTCGATTTGCCGAGGCAAAGAGTGATTACTTCACGAGGTATTTTAAAATATTCAACCGAACGTGCCAGAGCGAAGGAATTGGGCGGAATTAATATCGATTTTGCCTTGACATCCACAAATGAATCGATAGTAAAATTTTTGGGGTCTATTATAGATGAATTAACATTGGTAAATATCTTGAATTCATCGGATACACGAATATCATAACCGTATGAAGAAAGCCCGAAACTGATTCCCTTTTTTACCTGTCGGGCGGAAAAAGGCCGGATCATCGCATATTTTTGCGACATTTCTCTTATCCAACGATCCGATTTGACAGGCATTCTCTCTCCTATAATCTAATGAATTGGGGAAATATAAACATCTGCTTCCGGGAAACCAATCTCTTTTTGGAAAGAGTCGCGAGAGCCCTTATCAGGCCGACTTCTTTTCAGCCTTCCATTTCAACAGATCATCAATTGTGTAATGGTTAAAGACACCGAGGAGTTTCTCTTCCGCCTCCGCGAGGACAATTCGAATGGGACAATCGCCATACTTATCGCAGCAATTTTTGTCGTGGAGACATTTTATAAGATGATATGGGCCCTGAATAGCTTCAATCACTTCTTTTACCGAAATCAGTTCGGGATTTTTCCCTAGAGAGAATCCGCCCTTAACCCCCCGATGCGATCGGACAATTCCGGCTTTGGTCAAACCTTGGAATATCTTCGCCAGAAATTTTTCCGGAACTCCTTGTACCTCTGCAATTTCCGATAGTGGAACAATTCGTGCTTTATCCTGTTTGCCCAGATGAATAACCCCCATTATTCCATATTCTTCAGCTTTCGTAAATTGCATTTAAAAATACCTCAATTCAGTTGTTCTCTCTTGAAGTCAAAACTAGGCCAAAATGAGGTTCGCTGCCTTTTCTTCTAGATTATAGACAAATGAAAGGGCTTGTCAAGGGAATGTTGTTACTTTTTTCACAATGTCAGGGGTCGTCCGCTTCCCCCTTAAATCATTTTCTTAACATTTTGACGGGATGTCCAAAAGGAATATATTGTATCTGAGTAAGATTATAAGTGACGAGGGAAGCCATATTAATAATAGCTAAACAGGTCTAATAAATAGAATGGATTATCTTAACAGTAAAGCGACTCTTGAGGCCTACTCCTCCGATAGCTCGATTTATACCGTCGCTCCGAAATTGGTAAGATTGGTTAACTCGACCGGCGATATTGTTAATACCCTGCAATTCGCCGGGCAAAATGGGATGACTGTTACACCTCGCGGGGGTGGTACCGGTGTGGTGGGGGGAGCGCTCGGAGCGGGAATAATCCTCGATTTTAGTAATTTTAAGAAAATCATGGAAGTTGATACTGATAATAGAACGGTCGTTACCCAAGTTGGGATCATCTATGATGAGTTGAATCTGTTCCTGCGCAAATCAGGACTCTATTTTCCACCTGATCCGTCCTCTGGTGATTCCTGTCAGATAGGGGGAATGCTGGCCGGAAATTCGTCCGGGCCAAGTTCGCTCAAATATGGTTTAACCTCAGATTTTGTGGAAGAGTTGTCGGTCATCAAGCCATCAGGACAGCAGGTCATAGCATGAAAAATGGCCTTAAATTCTCCGAGGTTAGAAGGATTTTTTCAGGAAAATCCTGAATACCGTAAGGTGTTTAGTATTCTCAAGGCCAATGAACGGCTAATCTTAGAGCGGTGGCCGAAACTGAAAAAGAATTCATCGGGCTATAACCTAAGACAGGTAGTCGAAGATTTCGGCAGAAGCATTTTCAATATTCCGGCTCTTCTGGTTGGTTCTGAGGGAACTCTGGCAGTGTTTGGCTCGGTTAAATTGCGATTGCTGCCACGGCCCAAAGAAAAGCTTACCGCGAGATTATATTTTGATTCATTGGTGAAATCAGGTCAGGCGGTAAAACCGCTTCTTGAACTTGAGCCATCGGGATTGGAAATAGTTGATGGCTCTACGTTGAACCTCATTGGCAGGGAAAAATTTGGAATACCGCCAACAGCCGCCGCTCTTTTGTTAGTGGAATTTGATGACAACCTCCAAGCCAAGAAAAGATTGTTTCTTGAGCTTGTCTCCAGACTAAATCTGGAAGCTCCTGTGGAATTTGGGGATGATCCCGAAAAATCCGCTGAACTCTGGCGGGCGCGCAAAGCCATAGTGCCGATTCTCTATCGGCATCATCCTCAAAAGAGGCCGATACCGCTGATTGAGGATGTTTCCCTGCCGACCGAACGGATACCGGAGTTTATTGAATATGCCACTTCTCTATTTGATTCTCTTGGTCTAACCTATGGTATGTATGGACATATCGGCGACGGCAATCTGCATATTCGCCCCCTTCTTAATCTAAATGATAAAAATGACTTCGAATTGGCTCTCAAATTATATGATCAGGTCTATAATAAAGTCATTTCTATGGGCGGTTCGACCACCGCGGAGCATGCCGACGGCAGACTTCGGGCGCCTTTGGTGAAACAAATGTATGGCGAGCAGATTTATGCGATTTTTGAAAGTATTAAGGAACTGCTTGATCCAAATCATATTCTTTCACCTGGGAAAATCCTGAGTGATACGCCCTTTATCGATAATATAGATTTTGAAAAGCTTAAATCATACTGCGCCGCTTGCGGTAAATGCAATGGATATTGTCCGGCTTATGATATTTTCCATAGAGAGGATTATTCACCACGCGGCTGGCTTCGCATGCTGAATCAATCCGGGGACAGCCATCACAGTCTCGACAAATTTCTATCATACTGCCTTAATTGCAAAAACTGTACTACCGTCTGTCCGGCCGGAGTTGATATCGCCTACGAAATTATTAATTTTCGTTCCACTAAACCGATGTTAGCCTCAAAACTAATGGCCCGAGGGGCTGACAGTGATACTCTCCTCGGTGTTTTTCTTAAATTAGGCAGGCTGGCCGCGCCGGTTTTAAATGCTCCCTATATCAAAATGCTTCCGGAGTTGGCCGGGAAAAGACCATTTGGCTTGGACCGAACTGTCGTTTTCCCTTCGGCCGCATCCAGAAATCTGCGGGAAAGATATTCTGATAGGATTGCCAAGAAAGGAGAAATCGCCTTTTTCCATGGATGCGCCGATAATTTGCTGGAATCATCAGTCGGGGAGGCCGTCTTTAAAGTTTTTGATCGACTGGGAATTGAGGTCTCATTGCCGGAACAGAAATGCTGTGGATTGCCCTATGAAGTTCATGGTCATAGGGATAACCTGATACAGAAGGCAAGATTCAATATTGAAAGCCTTAAAGGATTTGCAGTAATCATAACCGGATGCGCTTCCTGCCTACTGCGGCTAAAAGAATATAAAACTCTTTTTGCTGATAATGACCCTATCCGAAGTGAGGCCGAGAATCTGGCGAGCAGGTGTTTTGATATCAGCCAGTATCTTAACCACATTAATGGCGATTATTCCATATTTGATTCCGAACAGCCGATGACTATTACCTATCACAATCCATGTCACCTGCGAGCGGCGGGGTTGCATAAGGAACCGGAAAAATTAATGGGGAAGATAAAAAATATCAAAATTATTCACCCTGTTTATGGCGACCGATGCTGTGCGCAGGCCGGCTCTTACGGTTTTCTGCATTTTCAGGAATCGAAAAAGATGTTTGCTGCGAAAAAGGAAGATTACAGCGGAATTAATGCCGAATATTTGATGACTTCCTGTCCGGCCTGTCAGATGAAAATCAGAGCGGAGATGGGGACAAAATTCAAAGTGGTTCATCCCGTTGAAATACTTGCCCGGCGATTGGATGATCGATAAAATGATATAAAATCTTATCCTCTGGAGTGATTGGAATGGCAAAAGATACCAAGAAAGAAAAGGGGCTCTTGATAGTATATACCGGCGATGGCAAAGGGAAAACAACCGCGGCCCTGGGGATGGTTGTTAGAGCCGTTGGCTATGACTGGAAGGTTTGCATAATTCAGTTTATCAAGGGAAGTTGGAAATATGGTGAAATGGACGGGATAAAGAAATTGGCTCCCAATGTGGAGCTGAATGTGGTCGGGGAAGGCTTTGTCGGGATTATTGATGATAAGAAGACGATTGAAGTGCATCGCGCCGCCGCTCGCAAAGCCTTTGAAATGGTGCTGGCTAAAATGTCTTCAGATAATTATGAATTAATGATTCTGGATGAGCTGAACGTGGCACTTAATCTCGGTTTGATTACCCGAGAGGAATTGGAGGAAGTCATTAAGAAGAAGCCGGAGAAACTTCATCTGGTAATCACCGGGCGGGGCGCCATTAAGTGGCTTATTGATCAGGCCGATCTGGTAACTGAAATGAAAGAGATAAAACACCCCTATCGGAAGGGGATTCCGGCGCAGAAGGGTGTGGACTTCTGAAAATTGCTATTCTGGGGGGAACCGGTTTTATAGGAAGAAATCTGGCTCGTGCGCTCGAGATGGTTATGAAACGGCCCCCACTGACAACCGAGCAGTTGAAAATGATGGAAGTAGGAAATATTTGCGATAATCGGAGATTCTTGAGTATTATGGAGATAACCCTAACCAAGGGGAGTGTTGAAAAACCCCGTACGCCGTTGTGTCAGGTCTTGATCCCATGTAAATGGGATTGTGACCTGACACGTAAGTATATGTTGGATAATGGCAGCGAGTCACATCCACCTGCGGCGGACAAGACCCGCCGCAACCAAATTTGGGGACTTTTTCAATAAGCCCCGAGCTCGAAGTTGGCTTACGAGAATATGCGAGGTAGAAAATGAATATTAAAGAATATGATGTGGTTATTGTTGGCGGAGGGCCGGGTGGCTTGACAGCAGGATTGTACTCGGCCCGGTCAAATCGCAAAACAGTTCTGCTGGAGAGATATCTCCCCGGTGGGCAAATTACCAACACGGAGGAGGTTGAAGATTACCCTGGTTTTGATCGGATCGCCGGCGCCGATTTGGCAATGAAGATGACAGAACATGCCAAGCGGTTTGGGCTTGAAATTATCTCAGATGAAGTTGCTGAAATTTATACGGAGGCGAACAGTCGGGTTATTGTTACGGCCAGCGGCGTCATCTACCGGGCCAAGGCGGTAATCATCTCAACCGGAGGTTCTCCCAATCATCTGAATGTCCCTGGAGAAAAGGAATTCGCAGGCAAAGGCGTTTCTTATTGTGCCATCTGTGACGGCGCTTTTTTCAAAAATCAGGTAATTGCCGTGGCCGGCGGCGGCGATGCGGCGGTTGAAGAGGGAATATATCTCACCAAATTCGCAAGTAAAGTCTATATTATTCACCGGCGCAATGAACTCAGAGCTCAAAAAATCATTCAAAAGAGGGCCTTTAATAACCCCAAAATTCAACTCCTTTTGGAGACTGTGGTCGAATCAATCAATGGAGATACTAAGGTTCGCTCTCTCTCTTTGAGGAATGTTAAAACCGGTGCCGGCTCCACTCTCGAGGCAGGAGCCATATTTATTTTTGTCGGATTTGTTCCCAATTCCAATCTGACCCGGGAACCATTGAACAAAGATAAAAATGGATATATTGTCACTAATGATCGGATGGAAACCTCAATTGGGGGTATCTTCGCCTGTGGTGATGTTCGCAGTCAGCTGGTAAGGCAGATTACCAATGCTGTTGGCGACGGCACCACGGCGGCGATGGCGGCCGAAAAATATATTGAAGAATTGAATGACTGATTATTAAGAATTCGGACCGGTATAGGCACAACCCCCTTTCAGATGGCGCGATATGGCTGTTTTTTCCAGCCATCCGTTGCTATAATCGGGCCCTCCCTGATTAATTTTATCAGATAATTTCTAAGAGAGACCGCCAAGATGCCGATATCATCTATGTGGCAACTTTGTATTTGGGTAATGAATTATGTTAAAGCTTAAGACCTCCGGTGTCTTGATTAGAATCTCCAACCTTGTCTTTATTCAGGTTATCTTCATTTTTGCCGCTTTGGCATTGGCTCTATATTATTCCGAGAGTGATAACTCCATAGCCAATTATTATTCTGAGAGCGGACAAAAGGTTTATAACTCGGCTAATCCCCTTTTGGATCTGGTAAAATCCGATTCGGGTGGAGTTCAAGTGACCCCCGCTCTTTCTACTGAGGCAAAGCGTCTTATCGACGAAAATAATCTATTGGTCGATATTAGTCTTCTTGTGTCAAATAACAAAACCGGCCGGGATACTTTAATCCATCTGGCTGGTAGGTCTGGCGATAATGCGGTATGGCATAATAGCATTACTGTCCCAAGCCCTCAGCAAACATTATCATCCAATTCGGGATATCAAGGGTTTGCCTTAACCCTGGATGCTGACGGCAAATATATCCATTATTTCTTGCGGCCGGGGAATATTAAAAGTAACTATGCTTTGGTTCTGACTTCCCCCAACACTTTTTCCTTGGCTCTTCAAAAGGGACAAGGTAAAATACTTTTGTTGCTCTTCCTATTTTCCATTTTGATTTCCTTACTAATTGTTAATCTCATCTCGCGGGGAATTAGAAAACCTCTGAGCCGCCTTATTCAAGCCTTTGAGAAAACAGCCAATGGCTGCGAGTACTTTGTTACCGAAGAAGGGGGCGATAAGGAATTCCTTAGATTATCGCGAGCCTTCAACCGGATGTCCGGGAGTCTGGGCGAAAAACAGAAGAAGCTTTCTGCTGTTAATGCTGAATTAGCCAAGGCCAATGAATCGCTTATTGAATCGGAGTCGATTTTGACTTCGCTGGTTGACTATTCGCCGGAGGCCATTATTGTTACCGATCTCGAAGATCAAGTTATCATATATAATCATCAAGCCGCACGGGATTTTGGCTATAATCATAATGATATGCTGGGGAAAAGGGTTACCAATCTATTCTCCGTTTCTGATTCCCGGCCTAAGAAGGATACGCCGAACGACAGTAATCATGAGGCCCAGGAAATTATTTGCCGGCGGTGCGACGGCGGTCGTTTCCCTTCTTTGCTTATTCATACTTCCCTTGGCCCGGAGGGGTTACCGCCTATTGCGATGCTCTATTTTATAAAAAATATATCTGAAAGCCGTAATTATCAGGAAATGATCCTAAAATTAGATCGGGTGGCCTCCCGCGGTAAAATGGCTCGGGATATTGCTCATGAGATAAATAACTATCTGGCCATTCTTCAGGGAAATTTGGAACTCCTTCCCTCCATTGTTGCCAAGGATGATTTTGAAAAATGTGAACAAAGATTGGCAGTGATGAAAGATACGGTTGCCAGAATCGGGAGATTTACTGACGGGTTAACGCAATTTAGCGATGAAAATAGTGAATTTAAGAAAGAAGATTTAAATCAGTTGGTTGAGAATCTGATTGCCTTTATAAAACCGCAAAATAAATTCAATGATATTCTTATTGGCACCAACCTTTCGGAAAACCTGCCGCTGGTTGAAATTGATGCCGCCCAGATTCAACTTCTGCTTGTCAATCTTATAAATAATGCCGCCGAGGCAATGGCCGCCTTTGAAGGAACCCGTTGGGTGATAATTTCAACTTTGCTGGATGAGTTGGGACAGAATGTTCACATTAAAGTCGCCGATAGCGGCCCCGGCATTACCGCCGAAAATATTTCAAAGCTCTTTTTTAATCGCTTCAGCGCCAGACCTGATGGAAATGGCCTCGGCCTGATAACTTGCCGAAAGGTCGTAGATAATCATCGTGGAGAAATCTCATACCATACCGGTGATGAATCGAAGGCAATATTCGATATTAAGATTCCGCTCGGCCAAGGAGTAGCTCGTCTGATAACTTCCGATAATCAAGCTAACTCCGATAAGGCAGTTCCGATTATAAAATAAATCATTGACCCCGCCCGCCAAAAGTTCTAATTTACTCCTATGGCGCTATTTAGAATTGGGGATTCAGCTACCGGAATCAGAGTAAGATTTATTATCCCCTTTCTGGTTTTACTGGGGGGGTTGCTTCTTATTGTTACCTATCTGGGAATTAGGAAAAGCCGCACCGATAGTCTGGAATTAATCCGACAACAGGGCGCGGCCCTGATAGAAAGTCTCACCTTGTCCTCAGACAATGCCATTAAAGCCAATTCTCTTTTCGATCTTTTGGTACAGGAAAAATTCTCC
>JAPLUS010000368.1 GCA_026397495.1 Candidatus Zixiibacteriota bacterium
AGGGTATAGGCTGCTCCATAGGCCTCCATTGCCCAAACCTCCATTACTCCAAACCTCTGGCCGCCGAACTGGGCTTTTCCTCCCAGCGGTTGCTGAGTTACAAGGCTATATGGCCCAATGGAGCGAGCATGAATCTTGTCATCGACGAGATGAGAAAGTTTCATCATATAGATATTGCCTACGGTTACCTCATTATCAAAAGGCAATCCGGAGTACCCATCAATAAGCCTGGTCTTGCCACTCACAGGAAGATTGGCCTTGGCAAGCATTTCCTTAATCTGGGTAAGATTAGCCCCATCGAAAACGGGAGTAGCAATTCTGACATTTAGCTTTTGGGCCGCCCAACCCAGATGTGTTTCCAAGATTTGTCCGACATTCATACGAGACGGTACACCAAGCGGGTTAAGCAGAATATCTATCGGTGTCCCATCTTCCAAATAAGGCATATCCTCAATAGGAACAATTCTTGAAACAACTCCTTTGTTCCCATGGCGTCCGGCCATTTTATCGCCTACGGCGAGTTTCCTTCTGATGGCTATTTTAACTTTGACCAATTGTTTCACGCCGGGTGGCAGTTCCGCACCGCGGACAACCTTATCAATTTCGACCGACATTTCGGCGTCCTTATTGGCAATAAGAGTGGTGGCCTCCATAAGGATATTATCAACTTTCTTATTGGCGCCAGGACTCTCGCAGTAACCTTCAGGAGCATATGCCGAATCAAAATTAAAAGTCTCCAGAAGCTCGGTATTATATTTATGCCCGGCTCGTATTAATACGGAATTATCTACTATCGACCTTACGGAATTACTGGTTAATCCATCAAGGATCTCCGTCAGCCTCTTATTCCGATGGGTAACGATATCTTGAATCAATTTCCCATAATGCTTCTTAATTCGGGCAATTTCTGTCTTTTCCTGTTTTTTGGCTTCTTCTGTCCTCTCCTTTCGCGAGAAGACCCTCGTATCCATGACAACACCTTTCATTCCCGGCGGCGCTTTCAAAGAAGCATCCTTAACATCGCCGGCCTTCTCCCCGAAAATGGCACGGAGCAATCTTTCCTCCGGCGATAACTCTGTTTCGCCTTTAGGAGTAACTTTACCGACCAGTATATCGCCGGCCTCAACTTCCGCTCCCACCCGAACAATACCATGCTCATCCAAATTTAGGAGCGCCTCTTCGGAGACATTGGGAATCTCACGGGTTATCTCCTCAGAACCTCTCTTTGTATCCCGAACTTGGAGATCAAATTCTTCGATATGAATTGAGGTAAAAATATCATCCCGTAAGAATCTTTCCGAGACAATAATAGCATCTTCAAAATTGTATCCGCGCCATGGCATAAAAGCCACGGTAACGTTATAACCAAGAGCTAATTCACCGCAGTCTGTGCCGGGACCATCAGCAATTACCTGTCCGGCCTCCACATGTTCACCCTCGCTTACTATAGGTTTATAATTGATACAGGTATCCTGATTTGAGCGCCGGAATTTAGCCAAGATATGTTCATCATCTTCATAAAAACCCAGCGCATCGGTCTTTGGTCGGGAACTTGGCCTAATCACTATTTTTTCCGCCGAGGCATAAGTAACCACTCCGGCACGATGAGCAACAATGGCAGCTCCGGAATCAATCGCCACTTTATATTCTATGCCAGTGCCAATAATCGGAGCTTCTGCCATCAACAGGGGAACTGCCTGGCGCTGCATATTTGAACCCATTAAGGCACGGTTAGCGTCATCATGTTCCAAGAAAGGGATTAGAGAGGCGGCAACGGATACAATTTGTTTCGGGGAAACCTCTATGAAATCGATTCTCTCGGGTTTAACAATAACATAATCAGATCGACTTCTGGCCTTTACCAATTCATTGACAAATCGGCCGGTTTTATCAAGCGGTTCATCCGCCTGAGCAATAATGTGACGGTCTTCCACATCGGCCGTAAGGAATATCACTTCATCCGTCATTTTTCCTTTTTTGATTTTGCGATAAGGTGTTTCCAGAAAGCCATACTTATTTATTCTGGCGAAGGTGGACATTGAGGCAATTAATCCGATATTAGGTCCCTCGGGCGTCTCAATCGGACATAGCCGACCATAATGGGTATGATGCACGTCACGGACTTCAAATCCGGCTCTTTCTCTGGTCAAACCTCCCGGGCCAAGAGCCGATAGACGCCGCTTATGAGTCAACTCTGAGAGCGGATTGGTCTGATCCATAAATTGCGATAACTGAGATGAGCCAAAGAAAGTATCGATAACGGCCGAGACAGTGCGCGCATTAATCAGTAATTGTGGTGTAACCGGATCACTATCCTTTAAGGATAATCTCTCTCTGATGGATTTGGCCACACGGGAAAGGCCTACCGAAAAGAGGTTAGACAGAAGCTCCCCAACCGTTCTTGCCCGGCGATTGCCAAGATGGTCAATATCATCAACAAAGCCGGAACCATTACGAAGCGATGTCAAATATTTGATTATCGCTATGAAATCTTTGACATCCAGGACTGTTTTAGCCAAAGGAATCTCTAGACCGAGGCGTTGATTAATCATATAGCGCCCGACCTCACCAAGATCATACCGCTTGGTATTAAAGAATAATTTCCCCAAAAGCGTCTCGGCCATTTCCATGGTGGGGGGCTCCCCCGGGCGGAGCAGAGAATATATCTTGGTTAGAGCTTCATCACGGGTTTTGGCGGCATCCTTTTTAATTGTATTAATAATAACTAAGGCATCGCGAGGATTTTCCTTAACCACTACCTTAAGTTTCTTAACGCCTGCCTCTTTAAGCTTCTCAAATTCAGCTGAGGTGATGATATCGCCGGCGGCAATTATGATTTCTCCAGTCTGTTTATTGATAATT
>JAPLUS010000155.1 GCA_026397495.1 Candidatus Zixiibacteriota bacterium
GATTATGGCCGCGATGGCGCCGCTATAACTTATAAAGCTTGGGTTTGCGCCAATCCTGATTGTGGATTTTCGCTACGGATTGATAATGGCGAGATAAGTTATGGAAAACAGATTGGCCTTTCCACCAAGTAACCGTTATGCCCGAAATATTTAAAAATTTATGGGTCAAGTTGGCCGCCATTATTCTGGCCATCCTGCTCTGGGTTCATGTGGCCACAAACAAGGTTTATCAGAAAGAGGTTACTATTCCTCTGTCCCAGATTGAATTCTCCGGCAAATTGGTTTTGGTTGAGCCTCCTCCGGAATCGGTTAAGGTAATAGTTTCGACCATCGGTAAAAGACTTCTACGAACTGACTGGAAAAGAAAGGGACTTAAACTGGTGGTCAATAGAACTACTCCGGGTAAATTCAAGGCGGACGTAACGGTAGGCACTATAACCTTGGCTAAGTCAGAGAAAGTGGATATTGTGGAAGTCGTTTCGCCACGGGAGATTGAGCTTAATTGTGACCGCCGATTAGAAAAGAAGGTGCCGGCCAGGTCACAATTAATTGTCCTTCCCGGTGAAGGTTTTACAGTCAGCAAACGGGATTCACTTCTGCCGGCGATGATCACAGTGTCCGGACCATGGGAAAAAATTTCTACCTTGGACCATATTAGTATCCGGAAAGAAACATTTGAAAATGTCAGGAATAATTTTTCTGTAAAAGAACACCTCGAGCTTCCCTATATCTATGGAATGAAAGCATTCCCGGATACAGTTGCGGTCTTTATTACGGTGACACCGATTAAAACTCGGGTGTTTGCCGATCTGATCATAAAACTCAAGAATATACCGCCGGGCAAATCCTATGATATTATTCCTGCCAAAATTGAATTGAGGGTAAGCGGCAGCCCCGGGATAATAGATACATTGTCCAGTGGTACGCTCTCCGCTATCGCCGATTATTCCCTGGTTGACGGTCGAGGGATTGTGCCGATAGAGGTCATTTGCCCCCCTTCCATTTTTATCGTCCGCAGGTCGGTCGATTCGATTAGGGTTTTTATAAAATAATGATAACGCTTGGGATTGAAACTTCCTGCGATGAGACTTCCATAGCTGTCGTCAGGGACGATGCCGTTATTCTTTCCAATATAATTCTCAGCCAGATAATTCATAAGGGGTTTGGCGGTGTCGTTCCGGAATTAGCCAGTCGGGAACATCTTAAGTCTATTATACCGGTCTATGAACAGGCGCTGGCCATAGCCGGCATTACTAAGGAAGATATTGATCTGGTTGCGGCCACCTTTGGACCTGGTTTGGTGGGCGCTCTATTGGTTGGCTTGAATTTTGGCAGGGGATTAGCTTTTGGAAATGATATCCCCTTTATAGCCGTCAATCATCTGGAAGGGCATATGGCGGCGAATATTTTGGCCAATAAAGATCTGCCACAAAAATATCTTACTCTTATTATTTCAGGGGGACATACTTCTCTGGTCTTGGTCGATGGCTTTGGCCATTACAAAATTCTTGGACAGACCAAAGATGATGCCGTCGGTGAGGCGTATGATAAAATCGCCAAAGTGCTTGGTTTGGGATATCCGGGCGGAGCTGAAATCGACCGTCTGGCCAAAACCGGTAACCGGGATTACTTTCATTTCCCACGCGGGATAATGAGGGAGGATAGCTATAATTTCTCATATTCCGGACTGAAGACAGCCGTTGCCCTTCATATAAAAGGACTTTCGGAAAAGGAATTGGTTAATCACACGGCTGATATTGCCGCCTCATTTCAGGAGGCCGCGGTAGAGGTACTGGTAAATAAGACTGTCCGGGCTGCCGACGAATTTGGCGTCATGGCGGTAACTTTGTCCGGTGGGGTAGCCTCCAACAGCCGCCTTAAAGAATTAATGAACAAACGTTTGTTGGGGATGGGCGTTAAATTTTATTTTCCCCCGCCGGAACTGTGCACTGATAATGGAGCTATGATTGCCGTGGCGGGGTATCTGCGATATAAACTTGATGGCCCCTCGCTTATGCCAATCAATGCCGTGCCAAACCTAAGACTGACCTCATCATAGTCTTAAAGATATCTTTCGGGGGGATAAATGGTTTGCGTCATATTTTATAAATCTATATATTTGTCGGGGTTAAATCTATTATACCCCATCACGGTCTGCCGGCGATGGGTGGGAGTTTAAAATGCGTGCGCTTATAACCGGTATTACGGGGCAGGATGGTTCTTACCTGGCCGAGTTTTTGCTGACAAAAGGGTATGAGGTCTATGGGACGGTTCGCCGATCCTCTACCGAAACTTTTGGACGGATTGAACATATCCGTAATAAAATTACTTTGCTTCAGGCCGACCTGCTGGATCAACTGTCGCTCATAAATGTTATTGAGAAAACCAAACCTGATGAAATCTATAACTTGGCCGCTCAGTCATTTGTGCCAACCTCATGGAATCAGCCAATTTTAACCGGAGAATTTGATGCTTTAGGAGTAACCAGAATTCTTGAGGCAATTCGACTGGTGAATACAAAAATAAAGTTTTATCAAGCATCATCGTCGGAAATGTTCGGCAAGGTTCGGCAAGTCCCCCAGAATGAAGAAACTCCCTTTTATCCCCGTTCCCCCTATGGTGTTGCCAAAGTTTATGGCCATTTCATCACTATCAACTATCGTGAGAGTTATAAAATCAATGCCAGCTCGGGTATTCTTTTTAATCATGAATCCCCCCGCCGCGGTTTGGAGTTCGTAACGCGTAAAATCACGGATGGCGCGGCCCGTATAAAACTGGGACTGACGGATAAACTCGCCATGGGAAATCTCGATGCGGAACGTGATTGGGGTTTCGCCGGCGATTATGTAAGAGCCATCTGGCTTATGCTACAGCAGGACCAGCCCGGGACTTATGTCATAGCCACCGGAAAGAGCCATTCGGTTCGGGATTTTGTGAAGATTGCCTTTGGGTATCTTGATCTTGATTATAATGATTATGTTATCACCGACCAGCGTTTTGTTCGTCCCGCCGAAGTTGACCATTTGCTCGGCGATGCCTCTCTCGCCAGAAAGGAATTAGGATGGGAACCGCAAGCAACTTTCGAGGGGTTGGTAAAAATGATGGTCGATGCCGATCTGGAAAGACTCCGTGTCCAGCAAAAGTAAAATTGTTATCACAGGTATCGCCGGATTTGCCGGCTCTTATCTGGCCGAAAATCTGTTATCCCACGGCCATTCCGTTTATGGTCTTTTGGCGCCGCAAGAAAAATTGACCAATATCATCCAAATCGAAAACCAGATAACCATGGAGAGATTGAACTTAGCCCACCGGACAAAGGTGCATAATTATCTGAAAAAAGTTAACCCGGAGTATATATTTCACCTGGCCGCCAGAGCTTCGGTACATAAATCTATCAGGGAGGAACGTCCAACCTATAATGTAAATATCTTTGGCAGTCTCAATATTCTTGAAGCCGCGGCGTTCCTGGGCAATAGACTAAAGAGGCTTGTCTTGATTAGTTCGGCGGATGTTTATGGTATTTTTTATCCAAAGGCCAAGACTCTAAAAGAAACCGAGCCTCTCAATCCCATTTCTCCCTATGGTATATCCAAAGCGGCCATGGAGTATATTGCAAATTATTACCGGCGCCAATATGGAATCCCCGTGGTTATCGTGCGAAGTTTTAATCATACCGGCCCCCGGCAGAGCGCTACTTTTGTTGTCCCCTCTTTTTGCAAGCAAATTGCGGCTATTGAAGCCGGTAGAGTAAAGTCGCAAATAGCGGTCGGCAACCTTTCAAGGGAACGGGATTTATCCGATGTCCGTGATGTTGTTGAGGGGTATCGTCTGGCTGCCCTCAAGGGAAAGCCAGGTGAAGTGTATCATCTATGCTCAGGGCGGACCGTCTCACTGAAAAGGGTGCTTAATGAGTTGCTGAAAATGTCCGATCTGAAAATAAAAATTATTTTAGATGAAAATCGTCTGCGGAAATCCGATATTCCTATATTAAAAGGAGATAATCGTAAGGCGATTAGAGAATTGGGTTGGCATGGCCGATATGATTTGAAGACAACCTTAAAAGACGCTCTTGATTATTGGCGGGAGAAAATGGGAAATAGATTCCAAAGGGGTAAAAAATGATTGAAAACTTAATTAAAAAAATCGAAAACCGAACCGCTAAAGTTGGGATAATTGGACTTGGTTATGTAGGCTTACCTCTAGCTGTTGAATTTGGGGAAGCTGGATTTAATGTAATCGGTTTTGATATTGCCGAGACCAAAGTCAAACTGATCAATTCCGGCCGGTCGGATATTGATGACATTCCCGATAGCCGGGTGGCCAAATTGACGAAATCGGGTAAATTAATATCCACCTCCAACCCCAGACTGATAAGATCCTGGCACAACGGAAGATATGATATTGCCGATTTTGCAGGAATCAGGATTGAAAATAGGCAAGGATCTCTTTGTGGCCTTTTCCCCGGAAAGGGTCGATCCCGGCAATCCCAAATTCCATACTAAGAATACTCCGCGCGTAGTTGGCGGCATAACTCCTAATTGTACCAAAGCAGCCAGAATATTTTATGAACAAATAGTCGATGGTGTTATTCCGCTTTCTTCAACCAAGGCCGCTGAGATGGTGAAGCTGCTGGAGAATACTTTTC
>JAPLUS010000269.1 GCA_026397495.1 Candidatus Zixiibacteriota bacterium
CATGCTATTGGCCGTTCCATCCATTGCCAAATCGCCTCCCAGTGCCATCCCCCCGAGACTGAGACTTCCATAATGCCCGCCACCTCCTATGGGACTGGTGGTTATGGCCCAATCGGCAACACCTCCCCCGAAAAGAACTCTCTTATAGGGGAGCCGCAATAGATCTTTTTTCAAAGCGGAAGAGGCCATGAACTCTTGATGGGTTAGTTTGCGGGCCAGCTTCTGGTAAGCTGGAAAATCCTTATTGAGCGGAAGATAAATGCTTAATCCGGAAAAATTGAAAGTCATCTTCATTCGAAACAAACTATCATAAACAGGAATGCTAAGAAATAAGTCGGTTGGTGTTAGGATATAATCCATATCATCAAGGGTCATCTCTCGCCCCATAAACTTGGCCTTGCCTTCCGCGAGATCTATAATATACTTATTGCCCTTTTCTGCCAGATAGCCGGAAAATGCCTTATTCTGAAAGTCGGCTTCGGTATTTATATCCAGAAGAGAAAATATTTCCAGCAAGGGAAGATATACACTGGTATCTCGGTATTGGGCTGTGATATCCCTTTGGAGAAGTCGCGGGACCTCAAGTCTGACAACAATTTCTTCATAGGCCAAAGATGGAGCTTTCTGGGCTGAGAAAGCCAAAGAAGCAATAGCCGTAAATAGACAAACTCCAAATAATAGAAACCATTTTTGGTTTGGATATCTCATAAATGGCAATCGCTCTATTCTCATTTTGGATTTGTATTTTATATTTTTTAAGCGTTACTCTATATTTTTCGAGAAATTTATAATATTACCCTGTACTATAGCATCCTCGGGAATATCGGTCCGTCCGGCAGTGCTAATTGATATTTCTGTCCGGTAAGGTTTGATAAATCCCTGTCCGGGTAAGGGCAGTTTAAATCTACGTGTCAAATTATGGTAGACAGCGAGGTCGATGTGGTAATTGGCGATTTCCTTGCCGGTGGCATCTAATAGCTTGCATTTTAGTATCCCGACATAAGAGACATTTCCCCGGTTAGTCATATCGACGGTTACTTGTACTGCCGAGTCAATTATCCGGGCATCAGTATTGATGACCTCAAGCTTTGACAGCAGATCACCGGTTCGATATTTAAGCATTATGGCCGTCTGCATTATCATATTAAGTCTTGTCGATATCTTGGTGGGGTCGGAGGCTACCGGAATATTGGTTTCGCCTTCCTGAGATTTGACAACAATCCTGGTCCAATATTCACCATCAGGTAGATTTTTGGGCGGATTAGCCCGAAGTCGAATAACCTGAGTGGCTCCCGGTTCCAGGACTATTTTTTCAGGAAAGGCTTTTATCCAGTTCAAAGCCGAGCGTGGATCAGTTACCCCTGAATCCTGAAGCTGAATAGTAACAGCTCCAAGACTGTCTGATACGGGCAGGCCGAAACTAAAATAGACAGACACCTCCTTTGGTTTGTCCGATGGGTTTTGAACCGTTATTCTCCCGGTTCGATCATTTTCAGAAAGAATGACAACTGTCGGGGCTACCAGCACGCCGGCAAAGGTATTTAATATGGGCGTCAATAAGAGAACGATACCAATAAAAAATCCCCCTATCCTTGGGATAGGGAAGGGGAAGGTCTTGTTTCTGTCCATTGTAACCTCATCCTATGTGTTATCCTATTTGCTTGTCCGCTCTTTAGGGAATCCGGCTTTAGCCGGATCCCTAAAGAGAAAATTATTGTAATATTCGTATTAAAGTCAATCCCAAAGTTCCTCATTAATTCCCGGTATAATCAACCGTCAAATTGATATCGGCCGTGTATGTCGCTGCCCGCTGATCTACGGTTGGGAAAACGGTACCTCCAAGG
>JAPLUS010000021.1 GCA_026397495.1 Candidatus Zixiibacteriota bacterium
AATGAAATCATCTCCGGATCAGCTGACTCAAACAATGCGGATCCATTTCACAATACGACATCGATATCTAATTCAACGATTAATCAAACCGATGATCGGATCAACCAGATTAAACCTACAGAGGCGATACTGAAGGATGAATCAAATGACCATTCCAATGAAGTAGCATCGGAATATTCTGAAAAAGGAGAAGATCCGTCCAATACAACAGAAAGCCTTGAGGTACCCGCAAATCAGACGATTACAGAAGCCAAGGTATCTGATGCAGTAGAAATTTCTGCCTCGCCGCCCTTGCCAGTTGAAGCTACGTCGGACCCTGAGCAAGAAACGCCAGCCTTTGAGAGTCAAATTAGATAAAGAATTATGCCCGTCCAAAATCTACAGGGCCGTCATCCCGGCAAATTTTTATCGGCACTTCGCTATTTTGAATGACTAACTTCAAGTTAGCATCAAACAAGATCTAATGCAGGTATAAGAAATCAGCAGGTAGGATAGCAATTTCGTTCAGTCCAGATAGCATAGTTATCCTCAAGGAGGATTTTTGCCCCTGCCACACACAAATAGCAAGGAACCTTTTTATCTTTATAATTTAGTTTCCTTAGAGAGGCTTTGGCTCAAAGATTCTCATATTAAAGAGGCGGAGCATGAGGAGAGAAAAAGAGCGCTGCGGATTAGGTTCACTATTGGCCATCTTAGTTCTCTTTCTCTTCCTGAGTGCAGCCGGCCTTACATCAGTTTCTGCTAGCGTTTTGGACGAGAATCTGTGGATAGAAAAAACCGCGGATAAGTCAAATTATCATAATGGAGAAAATATAACATACACTATTATGTATGGGAATAGACCAGGGGCACCAAAGGCCGAAAATGTTGCTATCATAGATATTCTCCCTGATGTAGAGATATTATCTGTTGACCCCCCAGCCGATACCCTGAAGGGAAACAACCTCACCTGGTATATAGGAACTCTTGGCTCAGGACAAAGTGGTTCGATAACACTATTGGTCAAGAAGCCAGATATTGAACTCGAATTCAAAGACGATTCAACCATCTCGGGAGATGGATTTGTTAACATCAATAAGAAAATTTCTACAATAACGGAGAAGAAATCTTTCAGCAATACAGCTACGATATTTGCAAGTTACGAGGGTGTCCTCGGCAAGAAATCATCTTCGGTGACGGTCTGGTTAAGTTATAAGGGTAATATCAAGAGCATGGAGCACGGAAGTGGTTATTATAAGGAGATTCAGAGATCCAGCCTCAACAACACAATAGCCAACGTCAAGCTGGATAAAGACCTTTCCGCCCGGCATAAGGCCATCAAAGTGCGCCTTCCCGGCGAAAAAACTATGGAATTAAGCTCCCTATGGTCAGATCGCACATATGCTTGGACCGATGATGCTGCAACCTCAAATTCTGTGGTAGATGAGAACAGTTACATGAATTCTATAGATAAAAAGACATCATACAATTTAATAAAAAATGGAATTTCTTACTCATCCATAGGAAATTTTTCGGGCGGAATTGCACATATCGGCTATAATAGAAAAGATTCTGGAAAGAAAAAAGATGCTGCGTATATCTCTGAAACCTACCATGGCAGCTTCC